>JBCBSY010000148.1:0-5470 GCA_039818925.1 Pseudomonadota bacterium
GTCCTGCCATGACCAGAGCGACAATGGAAAATAGCTAAGCGGGCGGAAATCCGCGTTTAAAACAAGAGCGGGGCAGGCGTCAGGAGATTTGGCATGGCGGGCCTGAGCGGCGTTCGCGGGCGCGGCAACGTCCATTAACGCCTCCCTTTTGTGCTGGGCCAATCACAAACCGGATGTCGACGCGATACTCTGAAAACGGGTTCTCCCCTGCGGCGCTTTGAGTTTAGCCGTTTCTCTACACAAGCCTATATATGATTCTGCATGACAGAAGTTTGAAGGCCGGGGCGATATTTTCGCAACAGGGGTAAAAATCCCCTAAATCGGCGCGCGGCCGCGCAGATGCGCATAGAACGTCCAGAGAATATGGGCGGCGACTCCGCGATGGGGCGCCCATTTGGCGGCGCGGGCGTCGAGCCGTTTGATATCAGGAACAGGCCCCCGGCCGCCGCGCGCCGCGCGGGCGGCGCGGTAGGCGCCCAGCAGCGCCACGTCCCCGGGCGGCCAGATATCGACCCGGCCTTCGCAGAACAGAAGATAGATCGCAGCGGTCCAAGGGCCGATCCCCTTGATTTCCTGAAGCGCCGCGGATGCGGCCTGATCGTCGAGCGCGGCAAGGCTTTTTTCATCAAGGTCCCCAGCGCCCCAGCGTTCGGCGAGCGCGGCCACATAGCGTGCTTTTGGGCGCGAGAGGCCGAAGGCCCGCAATCCTTCTTCACCGTGATCAAGAGCCGCCCGCGGATCTGTGCAATCCAGCCCCGTCTGACAGCGCGCCCAGATGGCTTGCGCGCTCGGCACGGAAACCTGCTGTTCGACGATAATGCGAAACAGCGCTTCAAAACCGCCCGGCCGGCGCCGGATATGCGGCGCGCCAATGGCGTCAAAGGCGTGCGCGAGGTTCGCGTCTTTTTCGGCGAGCGCGGCGCAGGCGCCTGACGTGTCGCCGAAGACGTCGAGACGCGCCGTCAATATTTACACTCTTCAAAGAGTTTCTTCGCATCGCCGCCGAGCGGGCCGAGAAAATGTTGTGCGGTAAACTCGCCGATAGTGACGCCGCTTTTTGCAATTTCGTGCAATGGATCAAGATAGCTTGTCTCGTCTGCATCGACGTTGCCCTTGCGGCCACGCGCGCGCAGGCCCGCTTTCGCGATCTCAAGCACCTCCAGCGCGACATCCTGCACAGAGCGTCCTTCGACTTTGGCTTTAAGGCCATGTTCCGCGGCGTCATTGCGCAACGCTTCACGAGTCTCTTCGCTCCAGTCTTTTGCGATATCCCAGGCTGCGCCAAGGGCGTTTTCATCGTAAAGGAGCCCGACCCAGAACGCAGGCAGGGCGCATATGCGCGCCCACGGGCCGCCATCGGCGCCGCGCATTTCCAGAAACGTCTTGAGCCGAACCTCCGGAAAAGCCGTAGACAGATGATCTTCCCAGTCTTCCATGGTTGGGAATTCACCCGGTAAGGCGGGCAGCTTTCCATTCAGGAAATCACGGAACGACTGCCCGGCGGCGTTGATGAATTCATTGTTCCGGCGCACGAAATACATGGGCACATCGAGCATATAGTCGACATAGCGTTCAAAGCCGAAACCACCGTCAAAAACGAAGTTCAACAATCCGGTCCGGTCCGGGTCCGTGTCGGTCCAAATATGCGCGCGATAGGAGGCGTAGCCAGAGGGTTTTGCCTCATACAGGCCGGAATTTGCGAAAAGCGCGGTCGCAATCGGCTGCAGGGCGAGTGATGTGCGGAACTTTTTCACCATGTCGGCTTCAGATGAAAAATCGAGATTGACCTGCACCGTGCAGGTCCGATGCATCATGTCGAGACCGAGCCCGCCAACGGTCGGCATGTAGTCGCGCATAATCTTGTAGCGCGCCTTTGGCATATGCGGAATGTCGGCGCGCTTCCAGGTCGGCGCAAAACCCATGCCGAGAAACGCCACGCCCATGGGATCGCAAACGGTCTTGATGGCGTGCAGATGACGGTGCACTTCATCGCAAGTTTGGTGAACATTTTCGAGCGGCGCGCCGGAGAGTTCAAATTGACCGCCAGGCTCCAGCGAAACGCTCGCCCCTTCGCCCTTGAGGCCAATCGGAAGACCCTTTTCCGCGATAATGTCCCAACCGGTTTGCGCACTGAGCTTTTCAAGAATGGCGCGAATGCCATTGTCGCCTTCATAGGGAACCGGCTTTAGGCTTTCCCGGCAGAAAACGAATTTTTCGTGTTCTGTGCCGATCCGCCATTGGTCTTTTGGTTTGGCGCCGCTGGCGAGGTGCGCCGCAAGCTGATCGAGCGATTCGATGCGCGGCGACTGGCCGGTCTGTTCTGTCGCAGTAGTCACTATTTTCTCCAGGCGCCGGTAGGCGCATCCGATTTCGCTCTAGCGCGCCCGATAGCGATCGCCAAGCCTTGATCACATCACGCTCACGCGACTTCACTTCTTTCGCCAGTCGCCCCGCGCCGCCTGCCATAAAACTAGCGCTGCAATGGCTGCCGTGTCGGCCCGCAAAATCCGTGGGCCAAGTGTTGCCGCTGTTACAAAATCTTGCGATCTCAGATACTTGCGTTCGCTGGGAGCAAAGCCGCCCTCCGGACCGGTGACGATGGCTGATTTTTCTGCACGCCAGTTGTTAACCCGGTCATCAGCTTTGCTATCTGCGTCGGTTAGCGCTTCTAACAGTGGCACAGCGCGGCCGTCCGGTCCGCCCCATTCTTCGTTTTCGTTATCGCCGGCTTCGTCGCAAAAGATCAGTCGCCGGTCTGCCGGCCAGCCCTCAATAAGCGCATTCAGCTTGATTGGTTCGCTTACGGATGGAACGGTCAGGCGCCCGCATTGTTCGGCGGCTTCCAAAACGATTACCTGCAACCGCTGGATATTCAATTTTGAGGCGACCGTGCGTTCGGTGCTGACGGGGATCAGCCGTGCGACGCCGATCTCAACGGCTTTCTGGACAATCGTTTCAAGCGGCCCCCGTTTGACCGGCGCAAAACAGAGCCACAGATCCGGCTCAGGTTCGTGGATTCGCGTTTGTGTGTGGACCGCCGCCACGCCGCCTTTCTTTTTCAATTCGGCGATGGTCGCGGCAAACTCTCCGTCTCGACCGTTGAATAGGCGCAGATCATCGCCTGCCGCGCGGCGCAGCACGTTTTTGAGATAGTGCGCCTGTTCCGCGGTAAGCGGTGCGCCGGCGCCCGCTTCGAGCGAAGCATCAATGAAAAGTCGTGGAATCATCTGTGACAAGGAAGCCTGCTGCTGATGACAATCAGTCCTTTTGAAAATGTTTTCGTCAAGGTCTACAACCCCGAGATGACCGACCCCGCCCTCAACGCCCGCGCCAGTCAGGCGACTCCCGATGCCGTTCCCGGCAACTGGGTCACCCGCGCGCCCGCATTCATTCGGCCCTATTTGCGGCTGGTGCGCGCAGATCGGCCCGTGGGCACGTGGTTGCTCCTCATCCCTTGTTTTTGGGGATTGGCGCTTGCCGCCGCAGCCGGGCATTCCAGTTGGGTCCTCCTTTGGTACGCGGCCTTATTCGTGATCGGCGCATTTGTCATGCGTGGGGCGGGCTGCGCCTATAATGATATCGTTGATCGCGACATCGACGCACAGGTCGCGCGTACTGCATCGCGGCCTATTCCCGCTGGCGAGGTTTCCGTCAAACAAGCCTGGGCGTTGCTTGTGGCCTTGTCCCTGACCGGACTTGTCGTCCTGTTGCAGTTCAATCGGTTCACCATATTTCTCGGCGTCGCCTCGTTGGCGCTGGTCGCCGCCTATCCTTTCATGAAACGCATCACCTGGTGGCCGCAGGCGTGGCTCGGGCTCACCTTCAATTGGGGCGCGCTGGTCGGCTACGCGGCCGTCGTCGGCGAATTGCGCGCCGAAGCTTTGGCCCTCTATGCGGCCGGTATTTGCTGGACGCTGTTTTATGACACCATCTACGCTCACCAGGATGTGGAGGATGACGCGTTGATCGGCGTGAAATCTTCTGCACGGCGTCTCGGCGAGAAAACAAAGCCGGCGCTGTGGCTGTTTGTGACGGGTGTTTTATTGCTGTTTGCGCTTGCCGGCGCGGTCATGGGCGCGTCCTTGGTTTACTATCTTGCGCTGACGCCGGCGGCCCTGCACTTTTTCTGGCAGGTGCGGGGTCTCGATATTCATGACGGCGGGAGTTGTTTGAAGATCTTCAAATCCAACCGCGATTCGGGTCTTCTGCTATTGTTGTCTCCCATTTGTGAACTGGCCTTGCGTTTAACGTGATCCGCTGATGGGTTATGTAAGCTTCGAGGTCGAGAGTTCGGAGTTTATGAGAAGTTTAACACGCCGCCATCTGACTATTTCACTGCTGGGCGCCGCTTCCGGCGCCGGCGCGCTGGCAAAGGAAACCGCCATGGCCAAAGACAAGCCTGACCCGTCGACCATCCCGGACTACGAAAAATGGCAGTTGACGAACGCAGAATGGAAGGACCGCCTGTCGCCGGAATCCTATGCGGTGTTGCGTAAAGAAGCGACGGAGCGTCCCTTCACCAGTGCGCTCAATGACGAGAAGCGCGAGGGCGTTTATGCCTGCGCCGGCTGCGGATATGAATTGTTCAAATCCGACACCAAATTCGACAGCGGCACCGGTTGGCCGTCTTTCTGGGATTACATTCCTGGAGCGCTTGGCACCAAGACCGATTTTAAGCTTATCTTGCCGCGTACGGAGTATCATTGCGCACGCTGCGGCGGCCATCAGGGCCATGTTTTTAAAGACGGCCCGGCGCCGACGGGGCTGCGCTATTGCAATAATGGCGTTGCGCTGACTTTCAGACCGGCCTGATCTCATTTTCGGGCCGCCGGAGTCAGCATATTTATGCGGCTGTTCAGCTGCTCGATCAGCACGGCTTGAATCTCCACCGTTTCGACCAGGCGTTGAATCCATTCGCCGGCGGGCAGCCCCTCTTCGGTGTCGAACGCTGCTTCGTTCGGCATGGAGGTCAGGTGACGCTTTTCTTTCCAGTGGCGAGCATAGCCCTCCAGCGTCAGCGGGTCGTGGAGCGTGCCAGCGCGCGCTGCAAATTTGCGCAGGGGCGTATGCCGACGCACGACAATCCGATCCGTGCCCACGACTTTGCCGGTCACAGGGTCCGGCTGGGCCCGGATAATCCGGTCGGGGACTTTGTCATCCCATTTTTGGGCGTTGATTGTCCCGTCCAACGCCTGATCAAAAACATAACAGGACAGGAGCGTGTTGTCGTCGTAAACGCCTTGTGCGTTGACGGTTCCGGCACCTTTGCTCGCGCCGGTCGGAGACCCTACGACGACCCCGCCATCACCTCTGATTTCCACGCGAGTCGATGAGTTTACATTAAAACGCATATACTGATTGCCAGGCGTCGCCTGGTCGAAAAAATAAGCAATCTGCCCGACCGTGAGAGGCGTGTCGTCAATAAAATTAAATGCGCCAATTCTTTGCTGACCTGGCGAGTTATCCTGAT
>JBCBSY010000149.1:0-5414 GCA_039818925.1 Pseudomonadota bacterium
CGCCAAAGCGGCCCCCGGCCCGGCCCGCCGCAAACAGGGTGCCCGATGTTGCGCCGTAAAGGCAGGTATTGCCGATGATCGCATCGTTTTCGCCCGCTGCTTCGGCCGGACGAACGACCAGCGTCGCGCCGGAAAGGCCCTTGCCTACATAATCATTGGCGTCGCCATCGACGATGATTTTAAGGCCAAAGGCAGAAAAGGCCCCCAGCGACTGACCCGCCGAGCCTTTGAGGCGGATCGTGACATGGTCTTGCGTCAACTGATCGGGAGTCAGGTTACGCGCGATGAAAGACGACGTGCGCGCGCCAACGGCGCGATCGGTATTCTTGACCGGATAGGAGAGTTGGACTTTCTCCCGACGCTCAAAGAACGGTTTCAAATCCGGCGCAATACGCTGATCGAGCGTGTCGACAACTTCATTGCGGCCCTGACGCTGGGAGCGCTTCGGCTTCTCGCCAGCGTCCACCAGAGTCAAAATCGGATTAAGATCGAGATCATCCAGATGCGCCGCACCGCGCGACACCTGATCGAGAAGGTCCGCCCGTCCGATCACCTCTTCAAGGGATCTTGTGCCGAGGCGCGCCAAGATCTGACGCGTGTCTTCGGCAATGAAGGTCATCAGATTGACCACGTGATCAGGCAACCCGGTGAAGC
Organism: Pseudomonadota bacterium; assembly: GCA_039818925.1. Classification (GTDB taxonomy): domain Bacteria; phylum Pseudomonadota; class Alphaproteobacteria; order Caulobacterales; family Parvularculaceae; genus Hyphococcus. The sequence continues at coordinate 655 of JBCBSY010000149.1, forward strand.
GTGCGCGCAACGATTCATCCTGCGTGCAGACACCGACGGGACAAGTGTTGGAATGACACTGCCGCACCATCAGGCAGCCCAACGCCAACAGCGACACTGTGCCGATTCCGTATTCTTCGGCGCCCAGCATCGCCGCGATCACCACGTCGCGGCCGGTGCGAATCCCGCCGTCGGTTCTAAGCGTCACGCCTTCGCGCAAATTGTTGAGCGTCAACACCTGGTGCGCCTCAGCGAGGCCTAGCTCCCACGGCGCGCCAGCGAATTTGATCGAGGTTTGCGGCGAAGCGCCGGTGCCGCCGACATTGCCCGAGATCAAAATCACATCGGCCTTGGCTTTCGCGACCCCTGCCGCAATGGCGCCGATACCGGAGGCGGAAACCAGCTTGACACAAACGCGCGCCTCCGGATTGATCTGTTTCAAATCATAAATCAACTGCGCCAGGTCTTCGATGGAGTAGATGTCGTGATGCGGCGGCGGCGAAATCAGCGTCACGCCCGGCGTCGAATGACGCATCCGTGCGATAAATTCCGTCACCTTGAAGCCCGGCAGTTGACCACCCTCGCCCGGCTTTGCCCCTTGCGCAACTTTGATCTCTAACTCACGAGCCTGATTGAGATATTCCGCTGTCACCCCGAAGCGGCCTGAAGCCACCTGCTTGACTGCGGAGTTGGCGTTGTCGCCATTCGGCAGCGGCTTGTAGCGCTCCGGCACTTCGCCGCCCTCACCCGACACAGACTTGGCGCCAATCCGGTTCATAGCGATGTTGAGCGCGCCATGGGCCTCCGGCGATAGCGCGCCTAAAGACATGCCCGGCGTTACAAACCGGCGGCGAATCGCGTTTGCAGTTTCGACCTTATCGACGCCGATCGCATCGCCCATCGGGCGCGCCCGCAACAAGTCGCGAATTTGCGACGGCAGCTGACGCCTCAACCCGTCCACATAGCGAGAATAGGCGGCTGCATCATCATTGCGCACGGCTTCCTGCAAATCGGAAACCAGGTCTGCTTCAAGAATGTGATGTTCGCCGCGGCGGCGATGACGATAAAAACCACCTACCGGAAGCCGCGCAACATCTGAATCCCACGCACCCGCATGTAATTCCGCCGACTTCTTTTCCAGCCCAGCAAGGCCGATCCCAGAGATGCGGCTTGTCATGCCCGGAAAAAATTCCTGAACGAGCGTGCGCGATAGGCCGAGCGCCTCAAAATTACAGCCGCCCCGATATGCGGAGATCACCGAAATACCCATTTTTGAAATGATCTTCATGAGACCGGCTTCAAGCGCTTTTTTGTAATTGTATGCGCATTGACCAACCGTCATCGCTGAAAACCGGCCCGCCGCTTGTGATTGCGCTATTGAATCAAAAGCCAAATACGGATTGACCGCCGTTGCACCGGCGCCGATCAACACAGCCGCATAGTGTGCGTCGACGCACTCCGCTGAACGCACAATGATCGAGCAGTAAGTGCGGACACCGGCGCTGGTGAGATGCGCATGTACGCCGCCCGCCGCGAGGATCATCGGCACGGCAAGCCGGCCCGGACCCTGGCGTTCATCGGTCAGCACCAGCGAACCCGCACCGTCGCGCACAGCGGCCTCCGCCTGCTTTCGTATCCCGTCAAGCGCGGCTTTCAACGCCTTACCATCATTGGCGACGGCGGCGGCGTCATAGGTGCAATCAATTTCGACAATCTTAGTGTCGAGATAGTCCCAAAGCCGCGAGAACATGCCATTGCTCAGGATCGGACTTTCCAGAACGAAGACGTCCGTCTGGGTCTGGTCCGTCACCAGAATATTGCCGAGATTCTTAAACCGGGTCTTGAGGCTCATCACCCCGTCTTCGCGCAAGGGGTCTATCGGCGGATTGGTGACCTGGCTGAAATTCTGGCGGAAAAAATGCGAGAGCGGACGATAGCTCTCGGATAAAACGGCGATTGGGGAGTCGTCTCCCATGGACCCGATAGCTTCCTTGCCGTCTTCGACCATGGGACGCAAAATCACCTCAAGCGCCTCAAGGTCGTATCCCGCGGCGCTCTGACGGCGCAACAACTCCTCGCCCTGATAAAGACGGTTTTCCGGTCCTGGGCCGATCTTCGGCTCCAGCTCGACGATATTCTCAAGCCATTCCGTATAGGGATGTTTTTCCGCCATGAAATCGAGAATATCATCGGAGCTGTAGAACCATGCGTTTTCCATATCGACCGCCACCATACGGCCGGGTTCAATCGCGCCGCGCGCCTTCACGGCGCGTCCTTCCAGCGGACACATGCCGGTCTCGGAACCAATCGCCAGCACGCCGTCTTCAGTGATCGCATACCGCAAGGGCCGCAAACCGTTGCGATCCAGTCCAGCGAGCGCCCAGCGCCCGTCATAGGCCGCAATCGCCGCCGGACCGTCCCAAGGCTCCATCACGGCGTTGCAATACTCATAGAGCGCGCGCCATTTCGCTGGCATCACGGTCTCACGTTTCGACCAGGCTTCAGGAATCAACAGCGTCTTCGCCATTGGCGCTGAGCGGCCCGCGCGCACCAGCAGTTCAAAAACCTGATCCAGCGTCGCTGAGTCAGATGATCCGGGCTGGATGACCGGTTTGATGTCGTCGCCATCGTCGCCAAAGATTTCTGAGGCCATCGGAATCTCATGGCTCTTCATCCAGTTGACATTACCCTTCAGCGTATTGATTTCGCCATTGTGGGCCAGCATTCGGAATGGCTGCGCGAGGCGCCATTCGGGAAAGGTGTTGGTTGAATAGCGCTGATGAAAAATCGCAACCTGCGATACAAAGCGTTCGTCTTTCAGGTCAGTGTAAAAATTGTCGATCTCTTCGGCAAGGAACATCCCTTTATAGATGACGTCCCGAGACGAGAGCGAACAGATGTAAAGTTCATGCAGCCCCTGTTCCCGAGCGCGTTTTTCAATGCGGCGGCGAACGATGTAAAGAATACGGTCAAGTTCGTCCTGCGTGCGGCCTTGCCGGTCACAAAAGAGGATTTGTTCGATTTCCGGGCGCGTTGCGTTCGCCTTTTCACCAAGACAGCTTGCGTTCACAGGCGCCTGACGCCAGCCATAGATGTAAAAGCCACGCTGCAGGATTTCTGATTCAACAATTGCGCGCGCCGCGTCCTGAGCGCCGAAATTGGTGCGCGGCAAGAACACCATGCCGACACAAATATCCTCCTCGCCCGCCGTGTGGCCTGTGCGCTCCACGAACCCACGGAATAAATCCTGCGGCACGTTCAGGCGTATACCGGCGCCGTCGCCAGTCTTGCCGTCAGCATCAACGGCGCCGCGGTGCCAGACCGCTTTCAGCGCCGCCAGCGCCATGTCAACAATTTCGCGGCGCGGCTTGGCGTCAAGCGCAGCCACTAGCCCAACGCCGCAGGCGTCACGCTCCGATGACGGATCATAAGCGCCGGCGGCGATCAGGCGGTCGCGGGATTCCAGATAGGTCGAAACGCGATCAGTCATCGTTGAGCCATCTTCATTCTGATTTTCTTTATTCAGCCGCAAGCTTCGGCGTGCGCACAGCCTTTAGCTGACACGCTATGGCCGCCGCTGCTTTTCGTCCGTCAACAATCGCCCAGACCACCAGCGAGGCGCCGCGAACAATATCGCCGGCGGCGTATACGCCAGGCAAGCTTGTCTCGAGCGTTTGCGCATCAACTCGAAGCGTGCCCCGCGCAGTTGTTTTCAGCGCTTCTTCGCCAAACATCACCGGCAAGTCTTCCGGCTCAAAGCCGAGCGCCTTGATAATCAAATCGGCGTCCATATCGACTTCCGAGCCGTCGACCTCCACTGGCGCGCGCCGTCCGGAGGCGTCCGGCTCTCCCAATTCCATGCGCACGACCCGGATGCCTTTTGCACGCGCCGCATCGCCGCGCACCGCTTTGGGCGCAGAGAGCCATTCGAAGATGACGCCTTCTTCTTCGGCGTTAGCGGTTTCGCGCGCTGAGCCCGGCATGTTCTTGCGATCCCGCCGGTAAAGACAGGTGACGGATTTAGCGCCCTGACGCACCGCCGTGCGTACGCAATCCATCGCCGTATCGCCGCCGCCGATCACCACAACGGTTTTTCCATCGGCGTCGAGCGCGCCATTGTCGAATTCATCGACCTTGTCGCCAAAGCCCTTGCGGTTCGATGCAGTCAAATAATCGAGCGCGGCGACGACGCCCTTGCTGCCCGCGCCGGGACAAACAAGATCGCGCGCTTTGTAGACGCCGGTCGCAATCAATACCGCATCATGATCGGCGCGCAGGTCCGCAAGCGACGCGTCGCGCCCGACTTCAAAATTGCGTTCGAATTGAACGCCGCTGCGCTCAAGATGGTCGGTGCGGCGTTCAACAACGGTCTTTTCCAACTTAAAATTCGGGATGCCGTAGACCATCAGCCCGCCTGTACGGTCATACCGGTCATAGACTTTCACCTGAAATCCATCGCGACGAAGTTCTTCCGCCGCCGCGAGGCCGGCTGGACCGGCGCCGATGACTCCCACCGATTGCGCACGCTCCTCAGGTGGTTTCACCGGCTTGATCCAGCCTTGGTCCCAAGCCGTTTCGGTGATGTATTGCTCGACCGCGCCGATCGTCACCGTGCCATGGCCAGACTGTTCGATAACGCAAGCGCCTTCGCACAAACGATCCTGCGGACAAATGCGCCCGCAGATCTCCGGCATGTTGTTGGTCGCAGACGATACTTCATACGCTTCCTCCAACCGGCCTTCCGCCACCAGCTTCAACCAATCGGGAATGTCATTGCCGAG
>JBCBSY010000150.1:0-5386 GCA_039818925.1 Pseudomonadota bacterium
ACTATGAGCTTGGCGGCAAGATCAGCATTGGGAATTCAGCCGAGATCAATTTCGCTGGCTTCTTCACCAAGTTTGATGATCTTCAGATTTCGATTTTCGACGGCGTTCTCGGCTTTAACGTCGGTAATGCGGCGTCGGCGGAAATTCTCGGCTTTGAGATCGACGGCCGGTGGGCGGTGACAGACTTCTTTACACTGTCGGCGTCTGCGGCGATCACCGATTTTGAATTCACGGATTTCCGCAACGGCCAGTGCTTCTTCGGCGCGACGCCGGATGTGTTCTTTGACATCAGCGGCAACGAAGTGCCTGCGGGCGACCCGGGCATTGTCCTGTCGTTGTGTGATTACACGGGCAACTCAAACCAGCTTGTATCGTCCTTCCAGAGCACGACAACGGCGGATCTGCGTTACCCGATCCTCAACGGTTATGAGCTGTCATTTGTGACGGACCTCTTCTTCACAACCGAGTATGATGCGTCTGCGACGTATGATCCGGCCTTGGTGCAGAGTGCATACGCTTTGGTTGATATGCGTGTCGGGTTTGGTCCGGACGATGGTTCCTGGCAGCTTGCGCTCCTCGGGAAAAACCTGACCGACCAGCAGTTCCTGCAGTTCGGCGGCGACGTGCCGCTTGCAGGGTCCACGTTTGGCGCCAAGTCGAACTACTCGTTCTTCAGCCAGGGTCGTACACTTTGGCTGCAGGGGCGCGTCAACTTCTAGAGCAGGGGGCGGGAACGCCCAAGCGGCGCGGCCAAGATGCTGCGCAAAAACAGCGGCGGATCAAAAGATCCGCCGTTTTTTCGTGTTCTGTTGTAAGGGCGGGCCCCACATTCATGCAGATCAACCCGATCAAAGTATTACCGGGCCTATCGGTAGAAAGTTGTTTCGTTCCCTGCGAATGTCCAGGGTTCGGGCAGGTCAATGCAGGACGAAACGTCGCCACGCGCCTCGATCCTTAAAAGGTCAAGTCCGTTGGCGTCATCCTGGCGTTGCAAAAGGATTACGCCGTTCATCAGGGGGCCAATGAAATTGGTTCTGAGGCGTTGATAACAATAAACATCGCCATTGGTTACGTCTGCAAACGGGGTATTGATCCGGCCCTCGCCTCTTTCGAAGGACAAAAAGTCTTTCGGTGCGGGTGCGTTGGCGCTTTCGCCCGGCCGCTTCGCAGACACGATCAGCGTGTTGGTGAATGACGGCAGTCGTCCATGAAGTGCAAAGATCAGCCGGTCTGGGTCAATCGCATCAGGCGAAAGCGCGATTGCACTGACCTTTGCGGTCGCAGCGTTGTGCGCGGAATCCGTGAACCAGGCGCCCTGCGCGGCGTCCGGCGTGTCGACAAGCGCCGTGCGGCAGGCATTTTCGCCTTTGGCTTTTCGGATGCCCCACGCATCGCCGAGTTTCGCCGACCAGGCCGTCTGCAGGCTGTCCGGCAAATAATCAATGGCGCAGCGCGCGCGCGTCACATCGGATGTGATGGCGGCGATAAGACTTGGTGCGGCGTCAAATACTTCAGCGCGCGCAAAACTGTTGGTGCGATAACGTTCCGGACGGGCAAGGGGCGCGGGCGCTGCGCCCAGATCATGCAGGCCAACATCGAACCCATCGCTGGCGCCGATGACGTCACCCTCATTGACGCGCACCAGGGTTTCCAGACCCATATGGTCGGGCGTGCCGAATTCGGTGAACGTCACCAATCCGCCGGCGCGCTCCAAAATCGACGGGTCAATCTCGTCCAGCCGGTCGTAATAAAAGGAAATGTTCTCGCAGGACCGAAAATGCACGGTCCAGGAAAGGCCGGTCGCGCGTCCGTAGGCGTCGCGGACAATATGGCGCTCCAGCGCGACAATGTCGGCTTTTGCGGGCGCCAGGGCGGCAGTCTGGCGGCGCGTGAAGGGCTGATCGGCGGATCGTGTGTTGATGCGGATATACGGCGCCGGCAAGGCCTCGCCTGGCGCGGTCACCCCGCCCAGCGGCGACACCGATAGAACGTCTTCAATTGGCGCAAAATGTGCGGAAAAAGCCGGCTCTCCAATCGCGCAGGCGCGGCTCGCCATCGGCGCCCCATCAGCCCGTGCCGCCAGCGCGCCAGCCTGCTCGGCCAGCTTCGCGCCACCCTGCGGCCACGCAATCGCGGCGCCGAAGAGCGCGGCGGTGATAAACGCCGCCGCAAGCTTTGTGGCGTCACCGGTTCCGGCCATGAAACAACCCCCGTGCTCCCCCGAACAACAGCTTGGAAAAATCCTATGGGCGGCGCGCGAAGTCAAGGCGAAGAGTGGAACCCCTTGATTTCAGGCCTGTTCATGAAAGCGGGCTCGACAGCGCCTGGCCCTTGGGGCTTACTTTGCTGCAAAGGACATGGTTAAGGGGCGGCGGTCGCGCATGGCGCGCGAGGGAGCTTAAAGCATGGTGAAATGGCGGGGGCGGCGGCAAAGCCGCAATGTGGAGGATCGCCGCGGCGCGGCGGCGGGCGGCGGCGTCCTGTTGTTGCTGTTGCGGCTGATTGTCGGTCGGTTTGGCCTTCGCGGCCTGTTTTTCCTCGCAATCATCGGCGTCGGCCTCTATGTCGCGGGCGTTAATCCGCTCGCGCTGCTTCAGGTGCAAACAGCGTCAACGCAGCAGCAAGTTGAAGCCGATGACGAGACATCTCAATTCATTCGCGTCATCCTTGCGGAAACAGAAGAAGTGTGGTCGCGGCTATTTGCAGAAGCCGGGTCGACTTATCCTGAGCCGACGCTGGTGATGTTTTCAGGCAGTGTTTCTTCGGCATGCGGATACGCGTCCGCCGCTGCTGGGCCATTCTACTGTCCCGCAGACCGCAAGGTTTATCTCGATACTGGATTTTTCCGTGAGCTTGAGGCGCGGTTCCAAGCGCCTGGCGACTTCGCCCCGGCCTATGTCATCGCTCATGAAGTTGGCCACCATGTGCAGACCGTTACCGGTATTTCCGACCAGGTGCGTTCTGCACAACAACGCGCTCAGGGCGCGGCGGAAGCCAACCAGTATCAGGTCATGATGGAGCTTCAGGCGGATTGCTACGCCGGCGTGTGGGCTCATTACGCCGACAGGACCAACCTTCTTGATGACGGAGATATCGAAGAAGGCTTGCGCGCTGCGGCGGCTATCGGCGACGATACGCTACAACGAAACGCTGGCCGTCGCGTGACGCCGGAAAGTTTCACGCACGGGTCTTCCGAACAGCGCCAACGCTGGTTCACGCAAGGTTATTGATCGGGAGAGGTCGATGCATGCGATACGCTGAACGCGCCAACTTTGTAAGGCCTTTCACCCGTAAGCGCCGCTCAGTCGTGAAAATGAGCCGTTCGGTCAGCGAAGCGGCGCCGTTCGCCACAACAAGCGTCCAGAGTGCATTCGATTATATGGAGATATCGAATGAAACGGATGCTGACTTTTCTTGCCGCCGCGTTGACGTTAAGCGCCGGCCTGCTGCACGCGCAAACCCCCGCGCCGGAAATCCACTATATCGGGTTTAACGATTTCATCGACGATGAAGCCGCCAACGCCGATCAGGTTTTTTCTGATTATGTCGAGACGATTACACCGATTATGGCGCGCTACGGGCTGACGCTTGAGGCCTATCGGGTTGTTCACGCCAACGCGTCAGGCCTTGCGGCGGATGCGATCACCTTTGGCGCGGCGCCGGATCAGGCCAGTTTTGCAGCCTTTTTCGCTGATCCGGAATTTCAGGCCGCGTTTCCGAAGCTCGTCGGCGTTATCGAAGACCACACCGTGATTTTTGTCGACGATCTGCTCCCTGCCGCTCCCGACCATGCGCCGGCAATGCTGCGTTTGTACTGGCTGCAGGAAGACAGGGCGGAAAACCGGGCCAAAATAGCCGAAGCACAGAAGGTATTGGGCGAGGCCAGGGCGTCCTTTGGCGTTGAAGTTCTGGGCGTGCGCTCCGGGCTCATGGCCAATCGCGGGCTTGGCGGCGAAATTGAAGCTGTTGCGCCGCCAGACATGATTTCTCTCACGACTTTTGGCGACGCCCATGGCTATTTTGACGATCCCCGCGTCAAAAGCGTCGCCCAAGAGATTGACGGCCTGGTGCGCGATGACGGCGCCTTCTGGATCGGGCCATGGCGCTAGGTTGCAGATAGGATAAACTGGCGACGATGAAACGACGTTTTACAAAAGCCGATGTCATTGCAGCGCTCTTAATCGCGGTCTTTTTGCCGCTTTATTATAAGGTGCGCTACCTGCTTGACGGGTTTCTGGCGTGGGATGATTTGCTAGCGCCCGGAGTCTGGATCGAGTTTCTGTTTTCCGGACTCATTGGCTTTTCGTTGGTGACGGTGCACGCCACGTTTGAAACGCCGACGCGGCTGAGTTTTTTTATCCTGTCTGTGATCAGCGCTGCGGCCGCCGCCGCTTTCACGCTTTTCTTCTTCACGGCGGTGTTTCCGCTCGGGGTCCAGAACGGATTTGTTTTCGATATCGCCCTGCTCTCGCTCGCGACGCCGTTGATCATTTCGGGCGTTCGCGATCGGCTTCTTCTTGAGGGCCGTCTGGCGGCGACCGAGCGGGCGGCGCTTGAAGCGCGATTTGAAGCCTTGAAATCACGCCTCAGCCCGCATTTTTTGTTCAACAGCCTCAGCACGCTGACCGAAATTATCAATGAAGATCCAAAGCTCGCCATCGAGTTTGTCGAGCGCATGGCGGATATCTATCGTTACATCGTCGAGCATGAAGCGCGATCTCACATTGGATTGCGCGAGGAACTTGACGCCGCAAAGGCGCTGGTTTTTGTTTTGAACACGCGGCGTTCAGACGCGCTGAATGTTACCTGGCTTGCGGAAGAGCAGGCGGCGGATTTTGCGATTGCGCCGCTCACCGTTCAGTCGCTGTTTGAAAACGCCATCAAACATAATCGCTATAGCGCCGCCGATCCGCTGGAGATCACCATGGGGATCGACGATCGCGATCTTGTCGTTCAAAACACCTTTAACCCTGCATTCGGCCGGCCATCTCTGGGAACCGGGTTGAAAAGCCTAGGGGAGCGCCTGCAAATCCTGACCGGGCGGCCTTTGCAATTTGGCGTCGCCGGCAACCGGTTCTGGGTTCGCGCGCCTCTCCTTCCCGCGACGTCATGAACATTCTGATTGTCGAAGACGAACATCACTCGGCGCGGCGTCTGGCGCGCATGATAAAATCATTGCAGCCGGATGCGATCGTGCACGGCCCGCTCTCCAGTATCGATGCGACCGTCAACTGGCTCCAGTCGAACCCCATGCCCGATCTGGTTTTTCTCGATATCGAGCTTGACGATGGAGACGCCTTTACGCTGCTCGATCAGGCCGACATTTGCGCGCCTGTTATCTTTTGCACGGCGTTTTCCCACTACGCGTTGCGGGCGTTCAAGGCGA
>JBCBSY010000151.1:0-5368 GCA_039818925.1 Pseudomonadota bacterium
TGGGGCGGCTTAACCGGCGGGAAACCTCCGATCACCAGCGCAGGACGACGGAGCCCCAGGCCAGCCCGCCGCCGATGGCCTCGGTGACGATCAGATCGCCGGGCTTGATTCGCCCCGACGCCTTGCCGACCGGCTGCCCCCTGCTCCAAACCCTGTGATTGCCGCTGCGGGCGCGCCGTGACCCGCCGGCGCGATCTCACGCCTGACGAGGAGGCGTTGTGGCGGCGGACTGTTCGTGACGTCGCCCCTATTCGAGCGGCCCCCCGCCCGCAATCAGAAGCCCTCGTTTCGGGTGGAAAAGAACCAAGCCAGCCAAAGGGCCGTGGGGCCGCCCAGCGTGCGCCCTTGCTTGGTCGGACGAAACCGGGCGGGGCCGTGTCCCGACGCGCCCAACATCCTTTTGCCGCTGGCGATCCACGCCTCGACCGCCTGGCGGGGCGCGGGCGGCTGGCGATTGACGCCGTTCTTGATCTCCACGGCCATTCGCAGCGTACGGCGCGGGTGGCGCTCGGTCGATTTCTGGCGGCGCATCACGCGCGGGGCGCGCGCTGTGTGTTGGTGATCACCGGCAAGGGATCGGCGGCAGGGGCGCGTGCTGACAGCATGGAACAGGGCGCTGGGCGCGGCATCTTGCGGGCGCGGTTTCATGACTGGTTAAGCGAAGCGTCCTTGCGCGACCTGATTTCGCGGGCGAGCCAAGCGCATCCGCGCCATGGCGGCGCAGGTGCGTTTTACGTTTTCTTGAAACGTTGATGAAGTGACGACCCGCGGGCGCTTTTAGCCGTTCATCAGCTTGATTAGCAGATAAACCACAATTGCCGCCGGCAGTCCGTAGAAGAACAATAAGCGCGACAGCCGGATGAACCAGGTCTCGGTTGCGTCGGCGAACCAGGCCCCTACAGCTTCGTTCCACCAGCGGCGCGGTTTGTGCGCCGGCAATTGCGCCTTTTCGTAAGGCATTGCTGCAAGCACCGTTACGCCACGATTTTTCCAGCGCTGGAAAGCTTTTTTCAACGCGCCGTTGACGACGGAGCCCCGCAAGCGCCGCGACAGCATCGCGAAGGGTCCAAACGCAAAATCGCGTTTGTCGAATTCAACATCCAGCACAATGGACGCTGGCGCTTCGCCTTCGCTGTCTTCATCGATCCGGACAACGGAATGACGCACGCCGTAGTTTCGCAGATAGTTTTCAATATCGCCGATCGACGCTGCGGCGCCGTCGCGCCGGAAGCGCATCAACATGCGCACGCCGCGCTCACCGGTGCTTTGAACGCCGAGCAGCACCCAGGCGACAACTGCAGCGACCGCGCCGAACAGGACAGCCGCGCTGGCGGTGAGGCCCGACAGCCAGGAGAGCGAGTCAGGCGGGTTGAGATCAAGCGGTGTCGCCGTCAGCAAGCCAAACAAACCAAGCCCCAACAGAGCGACGGCGGTGGTGCCCGAGACATAGCCGAGCATTTTCATGAAGCCTTCGCCGATCGAACCGCCGGGATTGGCGACGGCCTGAAGCCGGCGCACCCAGTAGGATGTCTTGGCGTCCGTCGTGCGGTATTTGTCCTCGAACAGGGTCTGATCGGGGTTGTTTTCGACAACCATAAAGCGGGTGTTGGACGGTGGCGCGTCATCAAAATTGTGGTCGATAATGACGTAGTCGGATGACCGCATGGCGACTTCATAGGGCAGCACCATGCCATAAAGTTCCTGGCCCTGCGTCTCGGCGCCAAGCGTTGAATAAAACCGTGTTTCCCCGCTTATGGGATCGAACATGGTGTTGGTCTGGCGATTGGTGTTGAGCGAAGAGCGCGCAATTTTGGCCAACTCGCGATGCGGCTCCACCATCTGCGCGGTCTCATGCACATCGACGCCAATCGCACGCAATCCATCAAGCTTGGACTTGCATCGGCGGGCCGCTTCCGGTCCCGCGAAAACGAGATCAATCCGATCACGGATCAGCTTCTGATCCGACATGTCGATCGGCAGACCGGCCCGCGGCGCCTCGTTGGCGTATTCCGCGCCCGGTGAATTGCCGCTTTCCGTGTCGGTTAGGCCCCAGGACTTTCGCAGCCGGCGTTGCAGGACGGAAAATCCGGTGCCCGGATGCGAAGATTGAATGAGGTCGTAAAGCTGTGATTCATGCACGGCGAGACACAAACTGTCCGTCGCCTCTACCTGATCGACGCCAAGCATGGTGAAAAGGCTCGACATGGCGCGCAGGGTTTCGAAATCATAACCTGTATACGGATGATAAAACGGAACGACCGCGAAGTCGGCGGTGTTCTGCTTCACCGCCATCAAGGACTGCTCCTTGGTGCGCAGCGGCATGGTATCGGCGAAGCGATAGTCAAATTTGGAATTGGTGCTGGCGGCTTCAAACTCGCGCTCTGTCCGCGCGTTCACGGCGCCGAGCCCTGCGTCCGACACCGTGCGGTCTTCGCGGGCGCGGCGCAAAAAGGCGTCGGTCGCCTGGTAGCCAAAGCCCCATTCCTCGCCCGTGAAGGCGATGCGCGGCCGCTTTTTGCTGCTGTCGATCTCGGTTGAAGTTTTTGCCTCAGGCGCTTTTTCTGAGAATCGCGGGTCTGCGTCCTCTGCATAGGACATCATGGATCGCCGCTTCCAGGACCTTGTTGCGCCGTCTGCCATGACCAATCCCCGCTCCTACTCCCTCAAGCAAGATAGATTAACCTGTCATTAACGATCGTGAAAGCCTGCTTTTGGCATCGAAGCCCACAGAATGCGCCGGTTTTAGCGGTCTAGAGACGGGTTTTCGCGGAATGTGGCCGGCTTGCCCCAGCATAAGCCGTGTCAGCGGGCGCAAATGCGCTGAATGAAAATCCGTTTCGGAGGCGAAAAAAAGCCTAGTGATTATAGGATATACTTGGACAAATCGGCGTTTTTGGCGATCGCCCCCAGCCTTTGCTCGACATAAGCGGCGTCGATTGAGACGGCCTCGCCATTTTTGTCCGCAGCGGCGAAGGAAATTTCGTCCAGCACCGTTTCCATGATCGTCGCGAGCCGGCGGGCCCCGATATTCTCCACACCAGCGTTCACTTCCGCGGCCGCGTCCGCCAGCGCGTCCACGCCGTCTTCGGTGAAAGTGAGTGTTACCCCTTCCGTTTCCATCAGGGCGGCATATTGCTTGATCAGGCTCGCTTCCGGCTCAGTCAGGATGCGGCGCAGGTCATCGCGGCTCAGCGCATCCAGCTCGACCCGGATCGGCAGGCGCCCCTGCAGCTCCGGCAACAGGTCCGAAGGTTTCGACAGGTGAAAGGCGCCCGACGCCACGAAAAGAATGTGGTCGGTTTTCACGGGCCCGTATTTGGTGGCGACGGTTGCCCCCTCGATCAGCGGCAACAAATCGCGCTGGACGCCTTCGCGAGAGATATCCGCACTTGCCCGGTCGCTTGACCGCGCGATCTTGTCGATCTCGTCAATGAAAACGATCCCATCATTCTGGGCGAGGTCGACGGCTTCGCGTCCGATTGCGTCCTCATCCATCAGCTGATCGGATTCTTCCGCGATCAGCGGCTCATAGGCGTCGCGAATCTTGACCCGGCGTGTTGACTTCGGGCCCTGAAACGCTTTGCCTAGCATGTCCGAGAGATTGATCATGCCCATCTGGGCGCCGGGCATGCCCGGTATCTCGAATGTTGGCGCGGATGATTGCGTTTCGCGCAATTCAAGATCCACCTCGCGATCATCAAGTGCGCCGTCGCGAAGTTTCTGGCGAAAGGAATCGCGCGTGGCGGCGCTGCCCTGGGCGCCGACCAGGGCATCGAGAACGCGTTCCTCGGCGGCCGCTTGGGCGGCGGCTTTCACATCCTCGCGTTTTTTGTCGCGCACCATGCCGACGGCGATTTCGGTCAGGTCGCGCACAATCGAATCCACATCCCGGCCGACATAACCGACTTCGGTAAATTTCGTCGCTTCGACTTTTAAAAACGGGGCGCCGGCAAGTCTTGCGAGGCGGCGGGAGATTTCGGTTTTGCCGACGCCGGTCGGTCCAATCATCAAAATATTTTTCGGCGTGATTTCCTCGCGCAACGGTCCTTCAACGCGGCGGCGGCGCCAGCGATTGCGCAAGGCGATGGCCACCGCGCGCTTCGCGGCCTTCTGGCCGACAATGAAACGATCGAGTTCGGAGACGATTTCACGAGGAGAAAAGTCGGACATTTGAGGATGTTTCTTCATAATTACTGGTCAGGCGCTTCACATAAGGGGCTGACCGTAAAGCGCAATCCCTAGTGCACAGGATTGAACAAACATCCTGTTGCGCGCGATGTCTTGTTGCGCAATACTTCTAATTGGGGAATTTATCACTTTTAGAGGGGGCGATAATGCATAGTGCTGTTGGTATAGCTGCACGTTTTTTTACAATTATATTTTTAGTTTCGTTCTTGGGATATGTTGCGTTTCTTTTTGTCGAATTCGGTCCTGCCATAAGCCTGCATGGCGATCTGCAACGCGGCGAGGCCAATTTGCACGATATGGGTTCGCGCAGCCAGTATCTGAATTTCGTGATCGGGATTCCGGTCGCTATTGTCGGGGTTGCCGCGACTGCGTTGCTCGCATTCGTCGGTAATGAACTCGTAAAAAGACAGGCGCAAATGCAGGCGACCGAGCTCGCGGATGCAAAGGTGGCGCGGGAACTTCACACCTTTATCGCCCTGATCAATGCATTTGATGAGGCGATTGAGGTTGGTGATGAAATCAAGACAGACCTTATTCCGAGGCTTATTCAGGACTGTCAGGGTAAAGATGTTCGCCCGATTGAAGTCCTCGATTTTGACGAGGCCGCATACGACCCCGAAAATGAAAAATTTCAGTTTTCTGATGACGATGCGTCCCCGGAGATTGTTGAGCTTCGACGAAAATGGGCGCCGCTTTTCATCCGGGTCGGCAAGACGGTCGAGAAGGACATGGAGGAGATTTTCGCCGGCTATCAGAAGCTGACAATGGACCCGTTCTGGTCAACCGCGCTGTCGCTTCAGATCGGCGACGCCGCGTTCCGGTTTCCTGATTCTGAGACCCAATGGGCGCGCCCGCTATCGACCGTTTACGAGGAAATGGGCGATCACGAAATGGCGGCGGCGTTAAAGTCGCCGCGTGCGTTGGGGCGAGAGCTCAGATACATCGCCAAGAACGCCAAGGCGTGGCAAAGCATTCATGCCTTTCTCTTTACACCCAAGGATGCAACGCCCCTCGAATTTGTCGGCGCTATCCTGTCCCTCACCGACAAAAACGGCGCGCCGGCGGCGACAGCCTATCTGGAAGGCAAAAAGCGGAATAAAGACCTGGCTGCGAATGGCGGCCAGCCGATTGAAGAACTTAAGCTATATAATGTCGCCGCGGCGATGCTGATCTCCCTTTA
>JBCBSY010000152.1:0-5362 GCA_039818925.1 Pseudomonadota bacterium
AATGTCACGAGTGCGGCGAGGCGGCGGGATTTTCCATAATGGGTTGAAATGAAGTCGGCGATCGAGGTTGTGTTGCTCGCCTTCCCCATCTCCAGCATGCGCCAGAGGATCGGCCGACCGATACTGAAGATTATGAAAGGCCCAAGATAAATGGGGAGATATTCCCAGCCCCGCATTTGCGCAGTGCCTACTGCGCCGTAGAAGGTCCAGGACGTGCAATAAACCGCAATAGACAGTCCATAGACAATTGTATCGTAGTTTCGGTGCTGTCCTCCGACATGCCTGTCGGCGCGCCAGGCGAGCGCAAACAAAATAGCGGCGTATAAGACAATGGATCCGACGATTAACGACTGATCCATATACCCTCCTAACCCGCTGATCTTTCTTGTTTTTAGACTAGCGCAGCCCGGCGGGCCGGGCAAAGAAAAACGCGGCCGCTTGCGACCGCGTCAGTGTTGATGGTGTAGCGACGCCAGCGCAGAACGCCGGCGCCGCAGCCGCATCAATGGGCATGCGCGATGCCTGCGCTTGCCGGAATACGGATATCGTCCACCAAATCCTGAACGGCGACGGGCGTTGGATTTGTCAATTTCGCGACCGCGATCGCCGTCACAAAATTAATCGCCATGCCAATCGATCCAATGCCTTCCGGTGAGATGCCAAACAACCAGTGATCCGCTGTGTTGACGGCGCCAAACCAAGGCGATTTGAAGTAAACGATGTAGCTGATAGTGAACGCCAGTCCAGCCAGCATCCCGGCAACGGCACCCTCCTTGTTCATGCCTTTGAAAAAGATGCCCATCAGGATCGCTGGAAAGAGCGAGCAGGCGGCGAGGCCAAAGGCAAGCGCCACAACTTGCGCCACGAAGCCGGGCGGGTTGATGCCGAGATACCCTGCGACGGTTATCGCGAAAACCGCAGAGCCGCGCGCAGCAAGGAGCTCTCCGCGTTCGGAAACGCTAGGCATGAAGGTCTTCTTCAACAAGTCGTGGCTAATCGATGCCGAGATCACCAACAGCAAGCCTGCCGCCGTTGAAAGCGCTGCTGCGATGCCGCCCGCGGCCACCAGCGCGATCACCCAACCCGGCAGTTTTGCAATTTCAGGATTGGCAAGCACCATGATGTCCCGGTCTACATGGATTTCATTGGCGTTTGCTGTGGGTGGGTTGAGGACAATACGCTCGCCATGAACGCCGCGTTCATTATCAAATCTTGGTTTGCCTTCGAACGGCGCACCGGCGGAATACTGAATCTTGCCGTCCTTGTTTTTGTCGACCCACGCGATCAGTCCGATATCTTCGAAGGAACGCACGAAACCGGGCGTGCCGCCATTCGCTTCATCGGTTTCAGCGTAGGCGGAGTTATTGACCGTATCAATGAAATTGATGCGGGCGAACGCGCCGACAGCGGGCGCTGTCGTATAAAGAAGCGCGATAAAAACAAGCGCGTAACCGGCCGATTTACGAGCGTCTGATACTTTCGGCACTGTAAAGAACCGTACAATAACATGGGGGAGTCCGGCGGTGCCGACCATCAAGGCCAGCGTAATCGCGAAGACGTCAATCATAGATTTTGAGCCGAGCGTGTATGGATTAAACCC
Organism: Pseudomonadota bacterium; assembly: GCA_039818925.1. Classification (GTDB taxonomy): domain Bacteria; phylum Pseudomonadota; class Alphaproteobacteria; order Caulobacterales; family Parvularculaceae; genus Hyphococcus. The sequence continues at coordinate 1,601 of JBCBSY010000152.1, forward strand.
AAGATCGACGAGAGTTGTATCGAGCTTTTGCAACACGGTCAGGCCTGAGCCGTCAGCGACCATAGAACCTAATCCCAGCTGTGGAATTGGGTTGCCAGTAATCAGGATCGAGATAAAAATCGCAGGGACCATATAGGCGAAGATCAGCACGCAGTATTGTGCAACCTGTGTATAGGTTATGCCTTTCATGCCGCCGAGAACAGCGTAGAAAAAGACGACGGCCATGCCGATGAACACCCCGACAGCGATTGGTACGTTGAGAAAATTGGAAAAGACAACGCCAACGCCGCGCATTTGTCCCGCGATATAGGTGAAGGAAATGACGATCAGACAAATCACCGCCACAACGCGCGCCGTTTTGGAATAGTAGCGCTCTCCAATGAAATCCGGGACGGTGAATTGACCAAATTTGCGCAAATACGGCGCCAGCAACAGAGCCAGCAGGACATAGCCGCCGGTCCATCCCATTAAATAAACGGACCCGTCATACCCCGCGAAGGCGATGATCCCGGCCATAGAGATGAAAGATGCGGCGCTCATCCAGTCGGCAGCCGTCGCCATGCCGTTTGCGACGGGATGAACACCGCCGCCAGCGACGTAAAATTCTTTTGTTGATCCCGCCCGCGACCAGATCGCGATGCCGATATAAAGTGCGAAGGAAAGCCCGACAGCAATGTAGGTGAGGAGTTGCGTGCTCATGAGGATGTTTCCTTATGCGTCGTCATCAACGCCGAACTGGCGTTCGATGACTTTCATGCGATGGGAATAGAAAAAAATCAGCGCTACGAAGGTGTAAATGGACCCCTGCTGAGCAAACCAGAAGCCAAGCGGGTAGCCGCCAAGGCTGAAATTGTTCAACGGCTCCACCAATAAAATTCCGGCGCCGAAGGAGACCACGAACCAGATGGCGAGCAGGGACAACAGGAGCCGGATATTTGCAGCCCAGTATTTGGCCACCGTTTCTTCCGACATGACCTCTTCATCATGCAGTGTGTGAGGCGGCATGTTATCCCCCTCATGATGGTAAGGCGCCTTGCCGGGATCGGTGGGCGGCGGTGTGGAACTGGCTTGCAAGGTCGTGGCGCTCATCGAAAAGCCCTCCGTTTTGACGGTTTTTTTCATGATGCCAGGCTATGGCGTAACGACTTGGCGCGCTACGCGACTTTGGTCGTAGGGTTGGGGCGATCGCAAGCATGGGATCGGTCTTATCTCCCTATGATTGTTGAAAAATTCTTGTATTGTCTCAGAACAGAGAAGAGATCATGGGATGGTGCGGAAAAGGTTTTCCAGGTCATATCCGATCAGGTCGTTGCAATGATCTCAGCACCGCAGTCGTCGGATAATGGCTTGGCGCTATCAACACTGGCTCAGGCGGTACAACACAACCCGTCCGCATTCGTCATATTACTATCGACCGCCAGCGCCACGTTCCTTCCTCTCGGCTGATCTGGCTCAAGCAATTTCAAAGCAATCGTTAGGCTCGCCTTCCGTGAAGACCAATCTCGTGGTGACACAGCGGGTGACGGCGCTATCGAGGTTTCGTCATTGTGAGATGCTAAGTTACGTCGAAGCTATAAAGGCTGGATGCAACTCATGGAGCAATGGAAACTGTGGTTTGGCCCCAATACACTTAGAGCATGATTTGGTAATAGCGTCCCAGAGGCTATTGGTGTACCTGATATCGCGGCGCCGCTATGAAACAGAAATCTGCCAGCCTGAACACGCTCAGCCTTACGCTAGACCGCGATAGCGGCGTTTCGCTCCAAGAGCAAATACGCCGGAAAATTGTAGACGGCATTGAGGCAGGTTTACTGCCGGCGGGTATGAAACTGCCCTCAAGCCGCGCATTGAGTACGGCGCTAAGCGTCTCTCGAAACACAACCGCAGGCGCGTATGAACGCCTGCTCTCAGATGGTCATTTGATCAGTCGGGACCGTAGCGGCGTCTTCATTCGTGAAGATGTCGAAAGTCTACATCCTGCGCGCGTATCTGGCTCAGCCTCCCGCAATGGCGCTCAGGCATGGCGTGATCGCCTGACGTTTTCAGGTGACGGCCAAATGCAAGGCGCTTTAGCGCCAGATTGGGAAAAGTACCCTTTCCCCTTTATCGACGGCCCTTTTGATCGCTCATTATTCCCTGTTGGCGAGTGGCGCGAAGCTAGCCGAAGCGCCATGGCGGTTTCCGAAATCGACGCCTGGACGCATGACGCGGGTGATGCAGATGACCCGATGCTCATTGATGAATTGCGCCGCAAAGTCTTGCCGCGTCGCGGCATTGCGGCGCGGCATGAAGAAATTCTTATCACGACGGGCGCTCAACAAGGTCTGCATTTGATCACTGAGTTATTGGTGCAAAGCAAGTCAGTGATTGGCATTGAAAATCCATGCAGCCCGGAGCTGCGGATGTTGCTTGAAAGAAAAGGCGCCCGCCTGGAGACATTCAGCATTGACGAAGATGGACTTGAATTTGATCCCGAACGCCTGCGCAGATGTGCGCTTCTATTTACCTCCCCGGGGCGCCAAAGACCCATGGGCGTTAGTCTGTCGCAGGCGCGGAGAGAAAAACTCCTGGATCTTGCCGATGAAACCGGTCTTGTAATTGTTGAAGATGACTACCAATGGGAAGCCGGCTTTGCCTTTTCTGACAGGCGCGCCTTGCGCGGCGAACCGGGCGGCGAGAACACGCTATATGTTGCGACCCTCGCGCAGCCGCTATCGTCAGCGGTGCGACTTGGCGTGCTTGTTGCGCCAGCGACAGTGATCCGGGCCGCCAGAACACTGCGCAGAATCACCGCGCGCCATCCCGCGCTGAGTATCCAAAGGACATTCGCTCATATGTTGGCGATGGGGCATTACGCGACCGCGCTGCGCCGCGTTGAGTCAGCTTTCGCTAATCGAATGATTGCGTTGCGCGATGCGCTCAATCACTACTTGCCGAAAAAAGTGTCTATCCTCACGCCACAGCTCGGCGTTACGGCTTGGATTACGGGTCCGCCGGAAATGGATGTGGCCCGATTTACAAAAGCAGCTGAAGCTGAGGGGGCCTTGATAGAACCCGTTGCCGGGTACTTCGATGGAGACGCGCCGACGAATGTTTTTCGACTTGGCGTCAGTAGTATCGAAGAAGAAAAAATTCGCGAAGGTGTTGCCGTTATCGCGAAAGCGTTGCGTGACAGCCTGGCCCCTATCCCTCCAGAAAAGGCGCCGGACAAGAGCAAGTCGCTAAATGGCGCCGCATTAAAAGAAGCGTGTTCAGGGGCGACGCTTCTTTGCAAGACCGTCTATGGCGAGCCTTGCACGATCACGCTCCATCGTGATGGCAGGATGACGGGTACGGCGGGCTTCGCCAGCGAAGATCGTGACACCGGCAAATGGTGGATTGAAGACGGATATTGGTGCCGCCAGTGGAATGAATGGGCCTATGGCGAGACGGCGAAATTCCTGGTGGTGGTCAGTGGCGACCGCATGCAGTGGCTTAATGCGGAAGGCAGGTTAATTGACTGGGCGATTATCGAACGCTCGAAGGCCGGAAATAGCAAAAAGCTGCAAAATACGTAACTGGCACCACGGAATTGTAAAAACTGGCCCTATCGGCTGCGTGCCCTCCCACGAATAGTCGCCCCTTATCGTTTTGAACGAAGGGGAGGCGTTTCCTTGACCTCGTTTTCAATTGCCGGGCTGCAACTGGCGCAAGAAGCGACGGATAATCTCGATATGCTGTGCGAGGAAATTCGCACGGCCAAAAAGCGCTGTCCCTGGCTCG
>JBCBSY010000153.1:0-5362 GCA_039818925.1 Pseudomonadota bacterium
CGGCGGACATCTCCGACGACGCCCTTCCCGACGCCGTTCTGCAGCTCACGCCAGCGCTTTTCCGTGTGCGCGCCGATTTCTTCCGCGCGCCGCAACAACCCTTCTTCCTCGATGATCTCGAAAACCGCGAGCGCCGCCGCGCAGGCGACCGGGTTGCCGCCATAAGTCGACCCCATAGAGCCCGGCACAACCTTGTCGATGAGGTCCGCCTTGCCAGTTAGCGCCGAGAGCGGCAAACCGGCCGCGATCGATTTTGCAACGCAGATAAAGTCCGGCTCCACGCCTGCCCGTTCAAACGCAAAGTACTTCCCTGTCCGGCCCATTCCCGATTGAATCTCATCAGCAACAAGAATAATCCCGTTTTCATCGCATTTTCGACGAAGGCCTTCGAGGAAGGCTTTGGGCGCCGGGTTGAAACCGCCCTCGCCCTGGACTGGCTCGACGATCATCGCCGCGACTTCATCGGCGTTAATCGCTGTTTTGAAAATGTGATCGAGACAGGCAAGCGAACCCTCGACGGAAATACCGTGATACTCATCCGGATAGGGCGCGTGAAAGACCGCCGGCACATAAGGCCCGAAACCCACCTTGTAGGGCTTTGATTTGCCGGTGAGCGTCGTCGCCAGCAGAGTGCGTCCGTGAAAGGCGCCTTCAAACGCGATCACGCCCGGGCGGCCCGTTATCTGGCGCGCAAATTTTATGGAATTTTCGACCGCCTCTGCGCCGGAATTAAACAGCGTGGTTTTCTTGGGCGTGGAACCTGGCGTCAGCCGGTTCAATTTCTCGCAGACTTCGACATAGCTTTCATATTGCGCAATGCCGAAAGCCGTATGAATGAACTGTTCGGTCTGTTTCTTAACCGCCTCAACCACCTTTGGGTGGGCATGACCAACATTCAAAACGCCGATGCCGCCGATGAAATCGATATAGCGCTTACCTTCAACGTCCCACAGCTCAGCGCCTTTTGCGCGCGCAGCATAAATGCCTGACTTCGACGGCAAACCTGCAGGGCATGCCTCGTCCCGTCGCGCCTTCAGGCTTTCATTGGTCGCAAACTCGTTTTTTCCGTGTTCCATGGAACGCTCCGGCAGTTTCTTTCATTGCCCTCGGCTCTAGCATGATCGCCGGCAAAAGAAAGGGGCCTAATTATCAGCCTCGGCCCCACGATTTGAAGCGGATAAAAGCCAGATCGCACCGGCGCCTGCGATGGCGTCATAGATGACGCAGGCAAAGGCGTACCAGGCTGGGCTATGCGCAGCGCCTAAAAGGAGATGCAGCAGATCAACCAGCCCGTGAAGCAGGATCAGCACCCCCAGAAGCCATGTCCGGCCAGATTGCAGAACACCAAGCCCCACAAACACAAAGGCAAGACCGGTAAGCGCTTCGATCAGGACTGCAGACCCTTCAGCTCTGGAAATCCCGTCGGACAGTTCTAATCCGCCAAGGGCAAATCCGGCATAGATCCCAACCATCAGCACCAGCTGGGCGTAAAACCAGTACGCACGCGCCGCGGGAGAATGCATTGCGCCGACACCGATCGCCAATCCCGCCAACACTGCGCCCGCCCCCGCAAGGATTATGATATTTGCGTCCATGAGCGCACCCTATCCGGCTTTGGACCGGAAGCAAAAAGCGTCTCATTCCTTTGCCGCCATGGTTTTGACGCACTGTGGTCAGGCCTTTCGAAATATGCCGGAAGGGCTACAATCACGGCATGTTCGCCAAATTTTTTCATGAGCTGAAATCTGCCGGCCTTCCTGTCTCCTTGCGGGAGTATCTTACCTTAATGGAGGGGATGGACGCCGACCTCGCCAATCGAAAAGTCGAGGATTTCTACTATCTGTCTCGCTCCGCGCTGGTGAAAGACGAGCGCAATCTCGACAAATTCGATCGTGTGTTCGGGCATGTGTTTAAAGGCGTGCAGTCCGTCGGCGAGGAAATTTCAGCGGATATCCCCGATGAGTGGCTCCGGCTTATGACCGAGCGCTATTTTACCGAAGAAGAGAAAAAGGAAATCGAGGCGCTCGGCGGCTGGGACAAGCTGATGGAGACATTGAAGAAGCGGCTTGAGGAGCAGAAAAAACGCCATCACGGCGGCAATAAATGGGTCGGCACGGGAGGCACGTCCCCTTATGGTTCCGGCGGCTATAACCCAGAAGGCGTGCGTATCGGCAACGAAGGCAAGCGCCAGGGCCGCGCAGTGAAGGTCTGGGAAAAACGCGATTACAAGAACCTTGATGACACCGTCCAACTCGGTACGCGCAATATCAAAATGGCCCTGAGGCGATTGCGCCGTTTCGCCAGAGAAGGCGCGGCTGATGAATTTGATCTCGATAATACGATCGATGCGACCGCTCGCGCCGGCTATCTCGATATCAAGATGCGCCCTGAGCGCCGTAACATGATCAAGGTGCTTCTCTTTTTTGACGTGGGCGGATCAATGGATCCCTTCATTAAGATTTCCGAAGAATTGTTTTCGGCGGCGCGGGCGGAATTCAAACACATGGAGTATTTTTACTTCCACAATTGTCTTTACGATTATGTCTGGAAAGACAATCGCCGACGCTGGACGGAGAAAATTCCGACCTGGGATGTTCTGCATAAATATCCACACGATTATAAAGTGATCTTTGTCGGCGACGCCTCTATGTCGCCTTACGAAATCACCGTGCCGGGCGGCTCCGTTGAGTATTTCAATGAAGAACCAGGCGCCGTCTGGCTGAAACGGCTGACGGACATTTACGAGCGTGTCGTATGGCTTAATCCCGTGCGCGAAGACAGCTGGGATTATGTGCCGTCCACCCAATTGATGCGGGAACTTCTGGGGGACCGGATGTATTCGCTGACTCTGGGGGGGATTGAAAAGGCGATGGCGGAATTGAAGCGGTAGAGTTTTCAAACGGGCAAAACATGAAAAGCAGTTTAAAACAATTGCGCCATTCGCCGTAGCTATACTCGCGCGCGGCGCGCAATCAGCTCAAATATCGCCTCACGGACAGACCATCGCGCTTTTTCAGCTGGTGACGGGAACTCACTTCGCGAAGCTCAATTTGTCAATAGTATAAACAGTATGGTTGATTGCAGGACCTCGGCTGGGCCGATTAACTGGCTTCGGCAAGGCTCGCCCGTTCCGCTTCTGCTAGCGCCGCAGCGGCCAAGAATCTAAGCGTTACGAGAATGGTGGCGCGGGCTTCCTGCTTGGCGGGGGCATCAGCCACCAGTTTTTCAGCATCCTCACAAGCCGAACCAAGCGCCCAAGCGCCGACGCCCCGCGATGCGCCTTTCAGCGTATGCGCAGTCGCCCGCCACTCTTCATCGGCCTGAAAGACATCGAACTGATCCATCAGCACGCCGACCTGTTCTGAAAAAATCTCGAGAATTTCTACCCGCAGTGCGTCATCGCCTGCTACGTATTGCTCCAGATGGTCGAAATCTATGGCGTTGTCCAAGGTCATTTCAATCACTCGCTACCTTTGTTCATGACAGAACTGTAAGATTGAAATGCTACAAGGCGATTAAAATTTTATAGGTCATTGTGAACAGAGTCTTAACGCAAAACGCCGCCCATTAAAATGACGGGCGGCGTCCTGTTTTGAAACACTAACAAGGAAATGATGGCGTAATCCAACCAAAGAATTAGTTGTTAGGTTCTTCTTCAGCGGCTTCCTCTGCCGCAGCTTCTGCCTCGTCTGCGGCTTCTTCCACATCCGCTGCAGCCTCATCCATGGCGTCGCCAGCTTCCTCGGCCATCTCGTTGACTTCATCAGTGGCGTCCGCAGCCGCACCCTCTACAGCTTCCGCCGCGTCTTCAGCCATGCTTCCAGCGGCATCCATGGCGTCTTCAGCCGCGCCCTCTACAGCATCAGCAGCGTCACTCGCCATTTCACCTGCTGTGTCAGCAGCATTTTCCATCGTTTCACCGGTGGAGGCGGCAGCGTCTTCCATCGCATCGCCCGCCCCGTCCAAGGCGTCATCCGTCGCGTCCGCAGCGTCGTTCGCAGCATCCTCAATCGCCTCGCCCGTATCATTGACCGCATCGCGCCCCATAAGCTGCGTCAGTCCAATGATGACGGCCAGCGCGACCGCGATAACAAGAATAATCCTGAGCATGTTAAGCCCCTTCCTTCTGCTTTACTCGTTGCTCGATATTTTGTGGCTGCACACCCCGTCCCAAGCCCTCTGGCAATGGTGTCTCCTGCACAGTCATTTCCATTTTATCCCCAATCGCACGGCGCGTAAATGCTGGCGTCATGTCTTGCGCATCTGCAAAGATTACAGATTTGACAACTAGCGCGCATCCTGGACATTGAACCGCCGCCAAAAGCCGCGTAAACGGCGGCTTTCCGGCGAATTTAACCTATAGACGCCTGATGGAGGCAACATGACGCATACGTCCGTTTTTCTCGGAAAAAGCGAAAAACCGGAGGCGCTCGCCCTCAAATATGCGAATCGACACGGATTAATCTCCGGCGCAACCGGCACGGGCAAAACCGTCACCTTACAGATTATCACGGAAGGCTTGTCCGACGCTGGCGTTCCAGTTTTCGTGGCTGACGTAAAAGGCGATCTTGCGGGCCTCGCCCGCCCCGTTGAGATGAAAGACTTTCTGACGAAGAGGGCAAACACGGTCGGCCTTGATCCATACGCGCCGAGAGAATTTCCTGTCTGCTTCTGGGATCTATTTGGACAAAAGGGCCACCCAATCCGCGCGACCGTGTCGGAAATGGGCCCGCTCCTTTTGTCGCGACTGCTGGATCTGAACGAAACCCAGGAAGGGGTCCTGACGCTCGCCTTCCGCCTCGCCGATGATGAAGGCCTCCTGCTGCTCGATCTTAAAGACCTGCGGGCTTTGCTGGTGGAAGTCGCGGAACGCGCAAAGGAGCTTTCCGCCGAATATGGGCATGTGTCGCGCGCATCTGTGGGCGCCATTCAGCGCCGTTTACTGGCGTTGGAAGAACAGGGCGCAGAGGAATTTTTCGGCGAGCCTGCGCTCGATTTACAGGACTTTCTTAAATCGACAACCGACGGCGCCGGTATTGTCAATATCCTTGCCGCCGACAAGCTCATGCAGACCCCAAAACTATACGCAACTTTCCTGTTGTGGTTGCTGTCGGAGCTGTTTGAAGAATTGCCGGAGATTGGGGATCCCGACAAACCGATTCTTGTTTTCTTTTTTGATGAAGCCCATCTGCTTTTCGACGATGCGCCAAAAGCATTACTGGAGAAAGTCGAACAGGTTGTCCGTCTTATTCGGTCAAAAGGTGTTGCGGTGTTTTTTGTGACGCAGAACCCACTCGATGTTCCAGACAGTGTTTCCAGCCAACTTGGAAATCGCGTTCAACATGCGTTGCGCGCCTTTACG
>JBCBSY010000154.1:0-5360 GCA_039818925.1 Pseudomonadota bacterium
CAAACAGACTGCCTGACAATACTGAATAGGCCGTGCCCGGCAGGGCCGGAATCACCACGCTGGTAAACCGCAGCAGAAAAATGCCCAGCGGTGCCCAGACGCCAAGCTGTTCAACCTGCGCACGAGCGCGGTGTGCATCGAAATGCAAAATCGAGGAGCCAATGACAGGGCCGACCGCCGACAGGACGTCGTCCTCACTTGTTTGCGACAGGCCGCGCGAGGTGATCCGGGTGATTTCAAAACCGGCGTTGACGGCGCCGGAACCAGCGGCGCGATTCAGCTTCTCACCCATCAATCCCACATAACCGCCAGCCCACAGGAAACCGATCGCAACAAATGCGATCAGGACCGAGCTTGCAATCATGGCATGCGAAAACCGTGTCCATACGGCGCTTACCCGGTCGAAAAATCCGGTCTGTTTTTTGCGGGAGGATTTACGGCTGGCGGATTTCCGCGCGGATTTCTTTTTTGCTGCGGTTTTTTTCATCTTTGGCATGAAGCATCCTCCACCATCCAGGCGCACAGATCAGGAAAGGAAATACCCAAATGCGCCGCCTGCTCCGGCGCGAGCGACGTCGCGGTCATGCCCGGCTGAGTGTTGACCTCCAAGCAAAAAACCTGCTCGCCATCGGCTTGTGGATCATACCGAAAGTCGGCGCGCGACACGCCGCGGCAACCCAGCGCGTCATGCGCGCGCAAGGCAAGATCAAGACAGCGCTCGGTGATCGCATCCGGCAAGTCCGCCGGCAAAACATGTTTCGATCCGCCAGCGGCGTATTTTGCTTCATAGTCGTAAAACGCAAGCGCCGTTGTAATCTCGGTCACACACAAAGCGCGATCGCCCATCACCGCAACGGTTAATTCGCGCCCGTGGATAAATTTCTCCACCAGCACATCATCACCCAGAGACCATTCTTTTGACGTCAACTCCGCTGGCGGACGATTGTCGCCTTCGCGCACAATGTAAACGCCGACGGACGAGCCTTGCGCGTTCGGCTTCACCACATAGGGCGGGTCCATCACATGACCGCCCGCAGCGTCGGTGCGTGAAAAAATCTTACCGAAAGGCGACGGAATCCCCGCGTCCTCGAACACTGCTTTTGCGCGCTGTTTATCCATGGCGAGCGACGACGCCATGACGCCGGAATGGGTGTAAGGCAGCCCCATCACTTCAAGCAGCCCCTGCACGCATCCGTCCTCGCCCCATTGGCCATGAAGCGCGTTAAAAACCGCGTCGGGCTGCGCCTCCGCCAGCCGCGCCGCCAGATCGCGCTGCGCATCAATGGCGTAAACCTCGTAGCCGGCCTCACGCAGGGCTGCCGCGGCGGCGGCGCCAGAATTCAGCGAGACCTCCCGCTCTGGCGACCAGCCGCCTTTCAGAACGGCGATGCGGTTGTATTTGCGTGTCACTGCGCTGGCTCTCCGACGCGACGAATTTCCCAGTGCAACTCAACGCCTGTCTTGGTTAACACATCTTTACGAAGTGACTCGATTAACGTTTCGAGGTCGGCCGCGGTCGCCGCACCGCGGTTGATCATGAAATTGCAGTGACGTTCAGAAACCTGCGCATCGCCAACCACCCGGCCCCGGCCGCCGATTTCATCAATTAACTGCCATGATTTACGGCCCGCCGAAATTTCCGGGTCCGGATTGGCGAAGGTTGAACCGCCCGTGCGCTCTCGGATCGGCTGGGTCTCTTCACGCCGGGCGCTGATCTCGTCCATGCGCGCAAGGATCGCTTGCGGATCGCCGGACCGGCCCTCGAAAACCGCGCTTGTAAAAATGAAGTCTTCCGGCGCGGCGCAATGGCGATAGGCAAAGCCCATCTCTTTATTCGACAGAACATGACGACGCCCGCCCCGGTCATAGGCGACCGCTTCAACCAGGATGTCTTTTGTTTCGCCGCCATAGGCGCCGGCGTTCATCCTCAGCGCGCCGCCGATGGTGCCGGGCACGCCGCGAAAGAATTCGAGCCCCGCAACGCCGGCCTTCGCCGCAGCCTTCGCGACTTGCGCATCGATCGCGGCGGCGCCGGCTATCACGCGCACGCCCTCAACACTGACGTGCCGAAAGGGCGAACCAAAGCGAATGACAACGCCGCGCACGCCGCCATCCCGGACCAATAGATTGGACCCGACGCCCATCACATGAATTGGAATGTCCTCGGGCGTTTGTTTCAGAAAATGCGAAAGGTCGTCTTCATCCGCCGGCATGAACAAGACATCCGCTGGGCCGCCGACGCGAAACCAGGTGAGCGCCGACAGATCCGCGTTCTCAATATACTTGCCGCGAACAGTCGGAAGATCCTCAACACTGATATTCTTGCCTTTTTGAACTGTCATCACAACTCAACAAGGTTTTTTGCTTCATCAAGAATTTCGTGATTTCTAAAAATCTTAGATAAAAATTCTCGAGCTAGACTCTCCGCTTGAGAACCGGTCATCCCGTATATTCTTTTTTCTTCAGAAAGCACGGGGGGAGAAGCAAAAAGACAGCAGTAGTAGTCTGACTTTAGACTTTTTTCAGCTTGTCCAATCTTACACAAAAACGGTCTAATCTCATTATTTAAGCGAATGTATCCGTCAAACCTAAAAATCTCAGCCATGAGAGCCAACTCCAATTTTGTTGATTCTCTCCACCAGCGCATTTGCGTGCTTCGTAATATCGCCGGCGCCGAGACAGATCACGTAATCGCCGGGCTCGGCTTCCTGCGCGATAATCGACGGCAGATCGTCAAAGCTTTTCAGCGCGCGCGCATCGCGATGACCATGGCCCTCCAGTCCGGCGACCAGCGCGTCGCGGTCGAAGCCGTCAATCGGCGCCTCGCCCGCTTCATAGACGTCCGCGATCAGCGCAATATCCGCCTCATTCATACAGGCGCAGAATTCATCAAAGAGATGCTGGAGGCGCGTATAACGATGCGGCTGCACCACCGCGATCACCTTGCCGCTGGCGATATTGCGCGCGGCGCGCAAAACTGCCGCGATTTCCGCCGGATGGTGACCATAGTCGTCAATGATCCTGACGCCGTTCCATTCGCCCGCTGGCGAGAAGCGCCGTTTCACGCCGGCGAATTTCGACAGGCCGGATTTGATCTGTGCATCGTTGGCGCCGAGGCGTTTGGCGACGATGGCGGCGGGCAGCGAGTTCAACACATTATGATTGCCCGGCATTGGCAGACGCACATCCGCGATGCGCGCGATCTCGGTTCCGCGCTCTCTGAAGATAATATCATAAAGACTGGCGCCGTCTTCATGACGGATATTGGCGGCGCGCACATCCGCCTGCGGATTAACGCCATAGGTGATCAGCCGCCGGTCGGTAACGCGGCCAACCAGCGCCTGTACTTCAGGGTGATCGAGACAGACAACGCCGAAGCCGTAAAAGGGCGTGTTTTCGATGAACCGGTCGAAGGCGGCGCGCAAGTCTTCGAAGCCGCCCCAGTGGTCGAGATGTTCCGGGTCGATATTGGTGACAATCGCAACCGTCGTTGGCAGGCGGATAAACGTGCCGTCGCTTTCATCGGCCTCGACCACCATCCAGTCGCCCTCGCCGATGCGCGCATTAGCGCCATAGGCGTTGATAACGCCGCCATTGATGACGGTGGGGTCGAGTCCCGCCTCGTCCAGTAAAGCGGCAACCATGGTGGTGGTGGTGGTTTTTCCGTGCGTGCCCGCCACCGACACCGTCCATTTGAGGCGCATCAATTCAGCGAGCATGTCGGCGCGTTTGACTACCGGGATGTGACGCGCGCGCGCCGCCGCAACCTCCGGATTTTCGCGGCGGATCGCAGTCGAGATAATCACCGCATCCGCGCCTTTCACATTGTCCGGCGAATGGCCGATGACAACCGGAATGCCCTTGTCGCGCAGCCGCTGCACATTCGGCCCGTCGGCGAGGTCTGAACCACGCACGTCATAGCCGAGCGTTCGCATCACATCAGCAATGCCGCTCATGCCGATGCCGCCAATGCCGACAAAATGCACGACCCCGGCGCCAAACGGCAGGCGCACCTTGATCTTGGGCGGATCGACTGTTGAATATTGGTCTTTACGCGTCATTTTACCAAACTCACGCGGCGGCCTTAACGGCGGTGATCTCTTCCACCAGGTCTGCTAGCCGCGCCGCCGCGCCGGACTTAACCGCGCCTTGCGCCGCCGCCGCCATCTTTTCGAGACGACCGGGATTGGTCAAAAGCGCCTCCAGCGGCGCGGCCAGCGCGTAATTGTTAAACTCTTTTTCCGGCAAAATCACGGCGGCGGTTTTGTCTTTTAGTGTTCGCGCATTGCCGGTCTGATGATCGTCCATAGCAATGGCGAGCGGCACCAAAATCGATGGCCGTCCAATCGCCGCAAGCTCCGTTATCGTCGAAGCGCCCGCTCGTGATATTACAAGATGCGACGCCGCCATGCGTTGCGGCAGATCGGCGAAAAACGGCGCCACCTCCGCACGCACTCCAGCCTCCGCATAGGCCGCTTTCACGGCGCCTGCGTCCGCTTCGCGCGCCTGATGCGTGACGATAAGGCGTTCGCGCAGCGGCGCCGGGAGCCCGGCAATCGCCTTGACCGGCGCTTCGGAAAAAATGCTGGCGCCCTGACTGCCGCCGAAGATCAGAAGATTGAGATCACCCCCCGCCGCCGGATAGGGCGCCCCTTCAAGCGCAGCGACAGCGTCGCGCACCGGATTGCCGACCTCAACCGTCTCAACGCCATGGGGCAGCTTTTCGAGAACCGGGAACGCATGTGCGGTGAAGGCCGCGCCTTTCACCAGCAGCCGGTTGGCCCGTCCGAGCACGCCATTTTGTTCGTGCACCCCATAGGGGATCTTCATCAGCGCCGCCGCTTTCATGGCCGGCAGCGATGGATACCCGCCAAAGCCCACGGCTGCGGCTGGCTGGCGCTGCTTGAATTCCTTCATCGACCGGATCAGTCCGGAAACGATGGACAAGGCGGCGCTGGCCTTGGCGACCGGCCCGCCGATGGAGGGCGTCGCGGCGGAAATCTCAAAGCGCTCATTGGCGGGGAAGTCTGCGGCGTAACGGGCGCCGCGTGCGTCAGTCACGAGCAGAACGCGCCGGCCCCGCCGTTTCAACTCCTGCGCCAACGCTTCAGCAGGGAAGAGGTGCCCACCCGTGCCGCCGGCAGCCAGCGCAATAGGACCATCGATGTTGCCCGCGCCACTCACGGCATGATGTCCTTGCGTCGAAAAACGCCTTGATGCGTGCGGGTCAGCGCGAAGATGAGCCCGACCGTCAGCCCCGTCGCCAGCAGCGACGAGCCGCCATAGGAAACAAACGGCAGGGTCATGCCCTTTGCAGGCAGCGCGCGCAGCGAAACGCCAATATTGATAATTGCCTGAAA
>JBCBSY010000155.1:0-5323 GCA_039818925.1 Pseudomonadota bacterium
GCGGCATTCCGTCCAGATTGGCGGTATGGCGTTGTGGCCGCTGTCGCGCTGTCTCTCGGCTCAGTTGAGAATACGACCGATACGGCTATTGATCGCGGCATCGCGATTGGTCTAGGTGTCGCGATTGGCATGATCAGCAGTTTCATTATTTGGCCGGACAGCGCCGCGAGCCGCGCACGCCGGCATGCACAGTCCGCACTGATTGACATTAGACGTCGATTGGACGCCATCCTTTCACATGTCTTTGGTGATTTTAAAGAGAATAAGCAGAAAAAGGCGCAACGGGACTTTCATGACCATGTTAAGGATGCCCGATCTGCAGTCCGCAGCATGACCGGTGATCAACAGTCCGCTGTCGAGGATTACCTCGATGGCATAGAGCATCTTAACAATTCTGTGTTGCTTATCGACCGCGCTTTAAGCGATGCAAAAAACACAGACGAAGTGGGCGAAGATGTTGTCGAGTGGCTGAAGGGTTTTCAGGAGCAGACCCGCACTGTCATCGACGGGCTGACGGGTGAAGATGTAGATGTAAAGTCTGCAATATCCAAGCTTGAACAAGGATTGCAAAAAGGCGGGCAACCGAAAACAGGCGGGCAATCAGCGGAAACACGACGCCAGGAAATTTCCGTCATTGATTTTGGCGTTCGTGAAGTCATTGCCGACCTGAAATCCCTGATTGAGATTTCAAAGCGCGTGCATGATGGAAGTGATGGCGCTCAAAAACTGGCCTACATGGCGCGTGAGATGACTTATTCTCGTTGACGGCTGGTATCGCCGCCCATTTCGTCACAACTTCGTGTAAAATAATGCATCCAAAGCGTCACGACGTATTCCGCTCGGCCGGAACTCTTTCTGTTCTTTCCTGTTGGTGATGTATGGGACGGGGTCGCCGTCTCAGATTTCAGTCCGTTCAACAAGAGGAGAGTGGTAATGGCAGACAAAGAGCATATTAAAGGTGCTGCGAAGGATGCAGAAGGCAAAGTGAAGGAAGCGGCAGGCAAGGCCCTTGACGATTCCAGCCTCAAAGCGAAAGGCAAGATTGATCAGGCGGAAGGCGAAGCGCGTAAGACTGCTGGCGACGTAAAAGAATCCTTGAAAGACTAGCGAGCGGCTATACGACAGGAAGGTTCACTAATGCGCTGTCGTGGTGAATTTTCGCGCGTGTCGGTTCTAAGATGGAAAGATCAATACTCTATAGTCGCGACCATCTGGAGCTATTTCGACGCCACGGCTATCAGTGCCGGAGGATAAGGCGTGGAGGATAATATTTAGAACTTGGTTACGGGTTCTACATCTGAAGTAATTGGATGTGGGGTAGCTATTGGATTTGATGAAGACAGTTTGTCCGATTTCGTCAATCAGCCTTTACGTTTAGCGGTCAAATGTTGTCGCCGATAGGCAATTTACCCTAGAGCACTGTTCCCGTGCAAAGCCTTACCTTTCACGCACTGCCGCGCGGGCCTCAATCAAAAAGCGCTCGTTGTTTTCTGACCAATGTGCGCCTGCACGCGCTTTCGCATATTCAGCAAGCTCCACAGAACGGTCTTGTCGATTCGCCAGCTCATCGCGTTTGGCGGCGAGCAAAACCGTTTCGAAATATTCTGGATGCGCGGCGTTGGCGAGCCCAAGATATGTTGCGGCTGAAGGTTCATCGTCATTCCTGAGCGCTAGTAGCCCCAGCCGCGCCGCCGCGACGCCTTCATACTCGAGTGAAGGAATCGCCTTCGATATGTCAAAGACTTGAGAAAGTTGCGCGGCTTCTTCTTCCAGATCGCCGCGAATATGCGCCAGTTCGGAAAGCGCCAGATGAGCCTGCAGTTGCAGTTCGGCCTCGTCATTTGTTTGCGCCCAAGCAAGGATCGATCGCAACTCGGAGCGCGCTGCTTCAAATCTATCGAATGAGCCAGCGTCAAGGCGCGCGAGGTAGACCTCCTGCAGTTTGGCGTCATCATCTTTTCCGAGCTCGTTATATATATCGCGCGCTTCTTGATGATGGCGCATGGCGGCGCCGAGATCGCCTTCAAGATAGAAGGCTTCACCGAGATAGCGATGCGCCACCGCGACATTCGAATTAGCGTCGTCTGCATACATCGCGAGCAATTCTTCAGCTTGCTCTCGCGCTTTTTGCGGCTGTCCTTGTTTCAGCGCCAGGCTCGCGAGCCCTGATCGGCTGGAAGCAAGACCGTTTTTGTCGTCAATTTGCAAGCGCACCTGCAAAGATGCTTCAAATCGTTCGACGCCTCGATCCCATTGCCCTTGTGTCTCAGCGAGTTTGCCCAAATTATTCAAGACTGCGCCTTCCGCGCGTTTATTCCCGAGTGCGGCGACGGCCGTGAGAGCTTCTTCGAGATAACGCTGCGCTCCCGCGAGATCGTTGAGGTCCCATTTCAACAGCGCCCATGAATTCAAAAGAT
The DNA here is from genome assembly GCA_039818925.1 of Pseudomonadota bacterium. Lineage (GTDB taxonomy): Bacteria > Pseudomonadota > Alphaproteobacteria > Caulobacterales > Parvularculaceae > Hyphococcus. The sequence goes on from JBCBSY010000155.1 coordinate 2,418, forward strand.
AAACAGGCGAAGGCAAGCCTGCATCGACAAAAGCGCTTTCTGAGCGGCTGAGCGCGCGCTCTGATTCTGCATAGTTTCCGAGAATGCGGTGCTGAATGCCAAGATTGACGAAAGCGATGCCAAGTTTCTCGTTGTCACCCAGTTCATTCGCGATGCCCGCCGCTTGCTCAGAATAGGCGATAGCCGCGTCGAGGTTGTTTCGGCGCATTTCAATAATGCCAAGCGCATTCAGAATGGCGAGTACGGCTTCCCTGTTGTTTCTGCTGCGCGCAGATTCCAACAACTCGATCAATATCGATTCCGCTTCATCGATTTCCCCCATCATGCGCGTTGACAGAGCGTATTCGTAACGCAACCAGATATTATCCGGTTCCTGCGCCGCTGCGACACCGAAGAGGTCCCGCGATTCCTTGGCCTTGCCCTCGAGTTGCAGGGCGCGCCCCCGCGCGTAGGCCTCCAGCACGAAGGGATCATCGCTGACGCCGCGATCGACCGATGTGAGCCCACGGCGGCCGATCGCGATCAGCGCGAGGTCGCGACTCATCTCGCCGGCAAGCACGGTAGGATCAGCGCCGACCACAAATTTTTGCTCGCCGGGTTGTCCTGACGCATACACGACATAATCGAGACGGTGCTCGCCTTCCGGGCCGCTCAACCGGCTGAGGACAATGTGGCTCACATTGTATGCGCGCGCCAATCTGTCGGCGAGCGTTTCCTCAATCTCAAGCGGGCCGTCCGGCGGAACCTCCAGTCCATCCGCTTGGGCCAGCACGGCCCTCGGCGATATGGACGTTACGCCGGGACCTCGATCCAGCGCATATTGGACCAGACTCATCAGTCCGAGTTCAGTCCATTCGAGATTCACATCGCCGGTGGCGTTTTCAACGGGAAGGATCGCGAAACGGGCCTGGGCCGCGGGCGTTTCGCCTTCGCGGTTGAAGAGCAGCGCACCGAGCAGCATCGTGACAACAAACAGCGCGGCAGCGACCAAAGTCAGCGGGTGGTTCCAGCTCCACGCGTCGCCGCTTTTGGTGACTGGCGGGGGCGCCTGCCGCGCAATCGTCTCCGGCAAGGTCTCCTCGACATCCGCAACAAACCGAAATCCTTTGCCGTGAAGGGTCTTGATGACGGCCTGATCGCGGCCATTGTCGCCGACCGCCCGCCGCGCCGATTTGACCCGGCTGGAAATGGCGGCGTCTGACACGAAGCGGCCGTCCCAGACCGCCTCGATCAACTCATCCTTTGAGACGACCCGGTTCCGGTTTTCGATAAGGTAAAAGAGTAGCGCGAACACCTGCGGCTCGACCGCGACGGGCTCTCCGTCGGCGGTGAGTTCATGCAGTTCAGGCTCGAGCGCATATTTGCCGAAAGCGTATCTCATAATAGGCAAATCCGTCTTTTCTCCTTGGATTCCGCCAATTTCGTAGTCGTCTACAAGATTTCTGCAGGTTTCTCCATGGGCTCTGCTGCAGATCACCAGCTCGTCTTCAAGCTCTTGGCGGCGCGCCCGGATACGCCGCGCCCAGTTCCATGAACGAACTCACTAAAAGCTTTTGAAGGAGAAAAGAATGACCCAAACAGCTATGGAAAATGCGCAATTAAATGGCGTTGATGTCGCGGCGCTTCTAGGCGCCCGTGAAGCGCTGGAAAAAGCGCCGGAGGCGGCGAAATTCGCCTGGAAAGCGACCAGCGAATGGAAAGACGGCGTCCATACGCGCACCGAAATCAATGGCTTTTACGGCCTCGGTGAAGAGCAGACCCGCACGAAAACCTTCACGATCGAAACTGACCACCCTGAGGTTTTCGCGGCCCCTGACCTTGCGCCAACGCCTGTCGAACTAGTGCTGTCGGGCCTTGCCGGCTGCCTGACGGGCGGCATCGCCTCCGTCGCGGAAAACCGGGGCATCAAGCTGAATTCGGTGAAAGCAACCATCGAAGGCGACATGGATCTTTACGGTATTCTCGGCATCGACCCGGCGGTGCGCAACGGTTTCAACGCGGTGCGTGTTCACTTCGACATCGACGCCGACGCGAACCTCGAAGATATCGAGGCGCTCGTTGCACAATCGCAAAAGCGCTCGGCCGTTTTCGACATCATCACCAATCCGACGAACATCTTCGTCACGGTCGCCTAAAGGCCGGCAAACTCACGGAGCGAGTCTGATGCGACGGACGACAACGATTATCATCGGCGCAGGCCATGCCGGCCTGGCCATGAGCCGCTGCCTCACCCTGCACGGTGTAGACCACGTTTTGCTGGAGCGGGGCGAGGTGGCCAATTCCTGGCGGACTGAACGCTGGGACTCGCTCCGCTTGCTAACGCCCAACTGGCAAAGCCGGCTCCCCGGCTACGCCAAAAAAGACGCCAACCCGGACGGCTTTCGCACTGTTTCCGAAACAATCGATCTGATCGCGGGATATGCGTCAGAAATTGACGCGCCTGTTGAAACAGCAACGCGAGTTCTCGAGGTTGCGCAGGATGACGCAGGCTTTGCGGTGCGCACTGATCGCGGCGACTGGCGCTGCCGGACGCTGGTTATCGCGTCCGGCTATATGAATATTTCGACTATACCTGCCTTTGCGAAAGAATTGCCGCCCGGCATCCGCGCGATTTCCTCCAATGAATACCGCAACCCTGATCAAATTGAAGAGGGCGGCGTGCTGGTGGTGGGCCCGTCCGCGAGCGGCGTTCAAATCGCCCACGAACTTCAAATGGCTGGCCGCGATGTGATTCTCTCGGTGGGCGAGCATGTTCGCATGCCGCGAACCTATCGCGGCAAGGACGTCCACTGGCTTATGGACCGCGCAGGCCTCTTCGACACTTCCATCCGTGAAGTCGACGACGTTACACGGGTGCGCCGTCTGCCATCTCCGCAAAGAGTTAAGCCCGATCGTTGTCCGTGTCG
>JBCBSY010000156.1:0-5321 GCA_039818925.1 Pseudomonadota bacterium
CGGAAATGACGAGATCGCCAACCCCGGCCAGATCGGCGCGAAAGTTCTCTGAATCAACGCCGCGCACCGCCCCGTCAGCGACGCCTGCGATTTCGATTTCCGTCAGGACTGGCAGGGTGATTACCGCTGTCATGCCTTGTCTGCCAAGCCTGCCTCTGCCAATCACGATGTCATCGTCCTGGTTCAGCACGAGAACACCGCTTTCCACACTCGCTTCCAGATCGCCGATGGCTTCTGGCGCGCCCGAAACGCTCACTGAAAAATCGCCGCCTATTGTTACGTCGATCTCAAAAACACCGCCGACTTCGATTTCGTCAAATCCGGACAGTTCGAGATTTTGCGTAACGTCTTTGGACTTGTCCCGTCCGCCCACATTGCGCAAATCACCGAACGCCTGCTGTGCAGCGAAAAATGCAATCGCCACCGCAATGACCAGCCCCAAAAGGATGCCAAAAAATATTCGCATGGGTCGCCTCCCGTCTTTCCCCTTTAACAACCGCACCATAACGTAAAAACGCAACAAGAAAATGCGCTTGGTCGCAGCGGAGCAGCACCTCAGCGAATTCAATGATTTAAGGGGCCGGGTGCAATCTGCCCACGGATTTTTATCAAGCCCTCAGTGAAAAAAATCTGACAAAATAGAAATGGCCTTGTCGGCGGTGGCTACTATCTGCGACGGCTACAGCGCGTGTTTCAATCAATGATGGTCATCGAATTCGATCCGGAGCCCATCACGCTTGCACGATGATGATATGTCGCCGTCGCATGCAACAAAGACGGCCCCGGCGGCGATGCCGATAGCCAGTATCAAACCGATCAACAGTCCTAGAAACACGCGCATCCGTCTGCTCTCCTTTGCTGCAACCACAATTAGCATGTTCGGTACAGGGAGTGGATTCCGGCTGGCTTATTGTGCGGGCGGTTCGTCTATTTACGGCGCTATAAAAAAGTCCGCTTGCACCAGGCAAACGGACTTTGTCTTTTTCCGCGAAAAAGCGGGCTTGACGTTAATGAACCGTGATCTCCGCGAACATGCCGCTGTTTTTACGCACCTGCTCTGGAGAGCCATAGACGTCGATATCGCCCATGCCCGAAATTTTCGCGTCGATCTCATCGCTGGCGAAAACACTGGCGCTGCCGACCCCGGAAACACGGATTTCGGCTTCGCGGCATTCAAGGTTTCTGGCGTTCAAATCACCGACACCGGAAACTTTCGCATCCAGAACGCCGCACTCGCCGTCAATATTGATATCGCCGACGCCGGAAACGTTGAGATCAAAATTGTCTGCATCAACGCCGGCGACCGAACCATCGACGACGCCCGAAACATTTAACGCTGTCAGGCTCGGCATGGTGATCACCGCCTCAACGCCATCCCGGGTGTTGCGGTTTCTCATGTTCCGATTTTTTCGGCGTTGATCGAGCACAAGCGCGCCGTTTTCAACCGACGCCTCGACGCGATCCATTTCATAAGCAGGGCCCGTCAACGTAATCGAAAAATCATCGCCAACACGCACGTCAAGCTCGTAAACGCCAGCAATCTTGATGCGGTCAAATCCGACCAGGTCAAGCGTCTCTGAGCGAACCGTATCGTCATCGGCGCTTGCCCCGCCTGCGATCGCAACGGCGAACGCCGCTGCTCCCAGTAATTTCTTCATACTCGCCTCCATCAGACTGTGACGGTTGTAACAATACACGCGCAAGTCCGGAAGTTCGTTTCGTCGCAAAGCGGTGCCAACCTGCCGAAATTAGTTCAAACGCACCAATATGGGGCCGGCGGCGGCCTCGCGTTCCGCCTTTTCCGCCGCGCGCCAGTGCGGTTTCATCAGGCGGGCGAACATCACCGCAATAATCGCGGCAGGCGCAAATATCGCGGCGACCGCGCCGATTCCCATTTCCTCCGTGGCCGGAAGGCCCGAGGCTGCAAAAAAATAGGCGCCGATCGCGACGCCAATCGCGGCGGCCAGATACGGCCAGACATTACGGCGCTTGCGCTTTTCCAGTACGACGAAAAGCGGCGCGCCGATCGCGACGCTGGCGCCAAAGCCAACCAGGAAAACCAGAAAGCCGACCAGCATCGCATCCAGCACCGCCGACAAAAATCCAGCCATAATGAACCCGCGCGTCATCAATCCGAAAAGATTGATCGCAAGGGTCATAACCGCGCCAGCCGCAGCGCCGGTCAGCACCGCCACAATCATTGCCTCGAAGGCGACATTGACGCGTATCTGCTCGATCGTTTGTTGCGCAATGTCGTTGTCGCGCGTCAAACGCTTTACTCCGCCGCGACCTTGTTTGCGCCGCTCATCGCAGCGGAACATTCCGCCATGGTTTTTGAGGCGCGCGCGATCGCGTTGGTGAGATAGTAATCGGCGACAGGCGAGACAAAGGGGGCAGCGTCTATCGATCCGGCGGCGCCGACGGCGCCAATGTCAAACCGTTCTTCCGCACCGCCGATCTGATCGATCCGGCCAAGCGTCGGCGCGTCGGCGATCATGGCCTGACGCAAGGCGAAAAGATCGTCATAGGGCAGCGTCTTGCCGATCCGGTCCGATAACGCCCTGAGGATCGCCCAGTCCTCCCGCGCCTCGCCCGGCGGGAAGGAGGCGCGGTTGGCCATTTGCGCCCGGCCTTCGGTATTGACGAAAATTGCGTTCTGCTCGGTATAGGCCGCGCCCGGCAGCACCACATCCGCATGGCGCGCGCCGGCATCGCCATGACTGCCCTGGTAGATCACAAATGCGCCGCCAAGGCGTCTGGGATCAAATTCATCCGCACCAAGATTGTAAACAACGTCAATCTCGCGATTGGCGCAAGCATCAAGGATGCCGTGAAAATCCAGCCCGCTCTCGCCGGGCAGAAACTTCAGATCAAGCGCGCCAACCCGCGCCGCCGCAGTGTGCAACACGTTAAACCCGTTCCAATCGCCCCGAACGGCGCCGGCCTGGTCCGCAAGCTTCGCTGCAGCCGCCAAGATGGCGGCGCCGTCATCACGGACGAGCGCACCCATGCCGACGATGATCACTGGATTGCTCGCGCCTTTCAGCGCCTCTGCGAACGCGCCCTCGCCTCTGACAAGAGCGTCCAGCGTCTCCGGTCCTGCGCCGAGATACTCATAGTCGTAGGACAGGTCTGTGCGCTCGCCAATCACGCCGATTTTGAGATTGAGGTTGGCCAGCCAGGCTTTGCGAATGCGGGCGTTGATCATCGGCGCTTCAGTGCGCGGATTGGTTCCCACCAGCAAGATGGCGTCCGCATCCTCAAGATTGGCGATGCCGGTGTTGAACAGATAAGCGCGCCGATCAAAACGATCATCCGCGCCGTTTTCGCCGCCGCCGATTTTGGCGCCGTCCTGCCGGCAATCCATGTGCGGCGTGCCGATTGCCGACATCAGATCTTTCAGCGCCTTTACCGCTTCCGTTGGAACCAGATCGCCAATGATCGCCGCGATTTTCTCTTTCGGCGCCGCGTTGATCTTTTCAGCCGCGAGCGTGAAGGCTTCATCCCAACTAGCGGGAACCAGCTTGCCGTTCTTCCGGATATAAGGCCGGTCGAGCCTTTGGCGGCGCAAGCCATCCCAGACAAAACGCGACTTGTCGGCGATCCATTCCTCATTCACGCCTTCATGCAGGCGCGGCAGGATGCGCAAAACCTCGCGGCCGCGCGCATCGACGCGAATACTGGACCCAACCGCGTCCATCACATCGATGGTTTCGGTTTTTCGCAGCTCCCAGGGCCGAGCATTAAAGGCGTAGGGTTTCGACGTCAGCGCCCCAACCGGACACACATCAATCAGATTGCCCGTCAATTCCGACTCAACGGCTTTTTCAAGATAAGTCGTAATCTCCGCATTCTCACCACGATTGACCAAACCCAGATCGTCGACGCCGGCAATCTCTGTGGCGAAACGGACGCAGCGCGTACATTGAATGCAACGGGTCATGATGGTTTTGATCAGCGGGCCCATATATTTTTCTTCGACCGCGCGCTTATTTTCCTTGTAGCGCGATCCGTCGCGCCCATAGGCCATGGCCTGGTCCTGAAGATCACACTCACCGCCCTGATCGCAGATCGGACAGTCAAGCGGATGGTTGATCAGGAGAAACTCCATGACCCCTTCACGCGCTTTCTTGACCATCGGCGTATTGGTGAAGAGTTCCGGCGGCGCGCCCTCCGGGCCGGGACGCAAATCCTTGACGTTCTGCGCACAGGACGCGACGGGCTTTGGCGGGCCCCCTTTCACCTCGATGAGGCACATCCGGCAGTTGCCGGCGACGGAAAGACGCTCATGGTAACAAAACCGCGGAATCTCCTCGCCCGCAGCCTCACATGCCTGAAGCAATGTGAGGTTCGACGCGACCTCTATTTCGCGACCATTGACCTTAATCAGGCGTGTGTCTGACATGGCGTTGCGTTTCCCGTCCGCGCTATTCGTCGGTAAGCTGGTTCAAGTGCTTCTGACATACTGCGGAATTTCGCAATGACAAGCGCCGTCTTGCCGCTGCCGAGACCAAGCAATCGCCGGTCCCGCGCCTACGTCCGCTGGAGGGCCGCTTCTATTCTGTCGATGGCCGCCGCGAGGCTTTGCTGACGTAAAAGAATGCGGGCAGTGTCGCTCGAAGGGCGCGCTTGCTCTGCTTGAAAGGCCTCAAGGCGCGCTTCGATCCGCTCTAGCGCCTCCATGAGCCCATCAAACCGGACGAGCAGTGTCTCTGCGCTCACAGGCTGCGCGCCCGCATTTTCTGGTCCTTCGCCCGCACCCATGGTTCCTCCCGCCTAACCAGATCGAACTCTTCGCTTATACACTGGAATAGTTGCGTTTTTCTCAATATTTCAACCAATTTGTTGTGATTTTATCCATCGAATTTCAAGGCAGACGCTTTCATGTTGCCGATCATGCAACGGGAAGTGGACTGGATAATCGATGCGCTGGCGCGCGATCCCGCCAAAACCCGCACCGGGCTGGCGCATGCGCTCAATATCGACAAATCGGGCGTTTCCAGACTCTTGAAAGGCGATCGGCGGCTGAAATACGAGGAAGCACAGCTGGCGGCGGCCTATCTTGGCGTCACGCCTGGCGGCGGCGCCTCAGCGACCGGTCTGGCGGAAGACCCGGCCGACTACGCTTCTTCCTCCAACTCGGGCGTTGATCTGGCAACGGCGCCGCTGTTTCGCGCCGAGACCAGCAATGATGGCTTTTGGCGGCTCGAAAAGAGCGCGTTAATCGAGCGCCGACCCCGCCTACCACAATTTTCCGGAGCACAGGACGTCTTCGGTTTTTATGCGCCCGAAAATTCGATGGCCCCGCGCTATCACGCAGG
>JBCBSY010000157.1:0-5313 GCA_039818925.1 Pseudomonadota bacterium
CTGGGCCTGATCCATGGCTTCGAGGATGCGCTGGGCCTTGGTGACCTCGGCGTCCGAGGGGCTGTTGACCTCGTTAGCCAGATCGATCTGGCTCGGGTGGATCGCCCACTTGCCCTCGCAGCCTAGCGTGGCCGCGCGGTTGGCCTGGGCGGTGAAGCCGTCGGGATCGGAGAAGTCGCCGAAGGGGCCATCGATGGGACGCAGGCCGTGGGCCCGGGCGGCGACCACCATGCGCGCGACGGCGTAGTGCCACATGTCGCCCCAGTGGTACTGCCGCTCCTCGCCCTCGACCTTGTCGGTAAGGACGCCGTAGTGCTCGTTCGGGCCACCGATGACCGTCGTGCGCGCCTTGGTCGAGGCGGCGTAGTCGGCGACACCGAAGTGCAGGCTCTCGTTGCGCTTGCTGGCGGCGGCGATCTCGTCGACGTTGGCCATCCCGAGCGCGGTCTCGATGATCATCTCGAAGCCGAGCTTCTTCTTCCGGTCGACCGCCTGTTCGACCTGGGTCACCAGCATGTCGACGGCATAGATGTCGGAGGCGTTGCCGACCTTTGGGATCATGATCAGGTCCAGGCGTTCGCCCGCCTGCTCGATCAAATCGACGACATCGCGGTACATGTACTGGGTGTCGAGGCCATTGATGCGCACCGATATCGTCTTGTCGCCCCAATCGATATCGCGCAGCGCCGCAACCGCGTTCTTGCGCGCCTGATCTTTCTCGTCCGGGGCAACCGCATCTTCAAGGTCGAGAAAGATCACGTCCACCGCCGACGACGCGGCCTTTTCAAAAAGCGCCGGCTTGACGCCGCCATCGCCGCTCATCAGCGCTTCGGGGGCGCGCACCTCGCCGGCGATCACCACCTTGTTGGTTGTGGTCAAAGTCTCACAAGCGACGCGCACATCCCACAAGTTCATATCTGCAGCGCCAGCTTCGCGATAAATCAAGTCGACAATCTCGTCGGAAATCCGGTCGCAGACCTTGTCAGGGTGGCCTTCGGATACGCTTTCGCTGGTAAAATGATGGGATTGGCGAGGCATGGAAATCATCGACTCCACATATAAGGAAAAGTTTATATGCGGGCCTATAGCGAAACCGGCACGCTCTGTCCAACCGAAAGACAGACAGGGCCGGGCACGCCTATGAGGCTTTCGATTCCTCAGTTTCTGCGATGGACCGCACCAACTCCAGAACGCGCCTTTTCACCAGCGGGTCCCGGATGCTCGCATAATGGCGGCAGAGCTGTACGCCTTCCGGCGAATTCACGAGATCCATCACCGGCTGGCCATGGCCGTCCTCTGCAAACCCATGCTCAGCGCCGCCGGACCCGCTGAATTCGTCATAAAAAAACTGTACAGGCACTTCCAAAAGCCGCGAGATTTCGAACATGCGGCTGGCGCCAATGCGATTGACGCCTTTTTCGTATTTCTGGATTTGCTGAAATGTCAGCCCTAAAGATTTCCCCAGCGCTTCCTGGCTCAGGCCCATGATCATGCGGCGCAATTTCACCCGCGAGCCCACATGCACATCCATCGGGTGCGGTCCCTCACGCTTTTGCGCCTCTTTTGACGCACGATGGCCCGCTTTCTGCGGCTTCCCCATGTCGCTCCTCGCGATTTATCTGCCGGCCATTCTGGCCATTCAGCGTACCGGCTCGCTTATAGGGGAGGCGGTGTGATCACGCAAAGGTTGTAACAAGCCCCAACTACCGGTTTCGCGCGAAAACCGGTCTGAAGCCGAAAAACCCGCAAATCAGCGCCATCGCCCAGAAAATAGCGTCCCCGAAGCGGTCATAAAGCGTGCGGGGCAAAGCTGGCGGCAGCGGCGCCTCGATCTTGCCCGCCTCATAGAGCTTAACCCGCGCCAGCATCCGGCCTTTGCCGTCAATCAGGGTCGACACGCCGGTGTTTGCAGACCGCGCCATCGGCAGGCCGGCTTCAATCGAACGCAGCCGCGCCATATCAAGATGCTGGCGGGGCCCGGACGTGTCGCCGAACCAGGCGTCATTCGTGACGACCACAAGCCACGCCGGTCGCTCGCCCCTAGGGTAGGATCGCCCGGGAAAAATCGCCTCATAGCAAACCATCGGCGCAAAAGCCGGTCCGCCGAGATTAACGACAGCGGGGCCGGCGCCGGCGGTAAAACCGGAATCGCCATAGGGCGTGAGCTGCGCCAGACCAATGCGGTCAAGCAAGGTGTAAAAAGGCAGATATTCGCCAAACGGCACCAGATGGTGCTTGTCATAGTGCTTGGTGACCCGTCTTCCGGCCGAGGTCTCCTCAACGAAAGCAATCGAATTGAAGTAACGCAATCCGCCCTCGTCATTGCGTTCCCGGCGCACCGCTCCAGCGATCAGCACGGCGTTGTCGGGCAAGTCCTGCTCAATCACCTCAAGCGCTGTCGCTGCTTCGTTCAACAACGGTGCGCCGTTTTCGGGCCAAATGATAAAGAGCTGCGCGTCTGGCGGGACAGCCCCGCGCGAATGCTCCATCTGACGCTCAAAGTTCCGCGCCCACATGCCCGGTTGAATTTTTTCTCTTTGCGGAATGTTCGGCTGGACGATCCGGACAATCGTGCGCGCGTCGTTTTCAGGCTCCGGCAAGGCCAGCCGCACTGCGCCGACAGCAAACAATAGCACAGCGCCCGCCAGCATCACTGCGAAGCCGAACAGCGGGTGCTGTTTCCGGTCTTTCTGCAAAGTGGCCGCTGGCGCAGCGCCCAACAAGACGGCAATCAGGCTCAATCCGTAGGCGCCGTACCAGGCGGCCGTTTGCGACCCGATCGCCGTGCCCGCAAGCGCCTGGCCCGTAAGATTCCATGGGAGGCCTGTCAACACATGGCCGCGCGCAAATTCGGTCACCGCAAAGATCGCGGCCAGTGCGAAAATCCGCGCCCAACCGCTTGGCCAATACATCACACAGAGCCAGGCGGCAACGGCGGTAAACAACGCCAGGAAAGCGGGCATGCCGGTTACCGCAAAGGGCGCCATCCAGGCGAACTGATCCGCTTGCACGAAAAACGAAAACGCCATCCAGTAAACGCCGGCAAGAAAATAGCCGAAGCCCCAGAACCAACCGGCGATAAAAGCCCTGCGGCGGGATCGCGGCGCCGACGCAGCACCATCAATCAGAAGCACAAACGTGGTAAGGCTAACCGCCAGCATCGGCAGCAAATAGAACGGTGCAAGCGCCAACGCGCCGCAAACGCCTGCGAACAAGGCGATCAGCCACCGCCGCCAGCCCGTTGCCGCCGATATGTGTTGCGCCAGAGTTTCCAGCTGATCTGCAAGCGTCGAAAACGCCCGGGCAAAAACGGACATGAAGCGCTACTCCGCCGCCTTTCCGACCGGCGGCGCCGGTGAGGACGGCGCCGAAGCAGAGGACGATGGGCGGATACGTAATTTGCGCACCTTGCGGGCGTCGCCTTCGATCACTTCAAAGTCAAAGCCATTCGGCGCACCCAGCACTTCGCCTCTTTGCGGAACACGCCCCGCTAATGACACCGCATAACCGCCGATCGTGTCGATTTCATCATCTTCCGTATCAAGATGAAGCCCAGTTTCAAGCGCAAAAACCGACAACTCGATGCGCGCATCGGCGTCCCAACCGCCGTCAGCGAGGGGTGAGATGTCCGGCGTTTCGTCAACATCGTGCTCGTCATTGATCTCGCCGACAATCTCTTCAACCAGATCCTCGATGGTGACAAGGCCGTCGGTGCCGCCATATTCGTCGATCACGAGCGCCATATGAATGCGCGAGGCCTGCATGCGCAGCAAAAGGTCCGTCACCCGCATCGAGGGCGGCACATAAAGCACGTCCCGGCGCAACGTTTTTAGAATCGGCCCCGACGCTGGCAGGGGCTTGGCCGCGTCCGCAATGAGGCCGATCACATCCTTGATATGAACCATGCCAAGCGGGTCATCGAGGTCGCCCCGATAAATCGGCATGCGCGAATGACCTGCTTCGGAGAATTGCTGGATCAGCTCCTGGAGCGGCGTTTCCACGTCCACGGCGGCAATGTCGGCGCGCGGCGCCATCACGTCGAAGACAGTTTTCTGATCGAAGGCGACGACGCGCTCGATCATCTCGCGGCGCGCCTGGCTAAGCGTGTGCGCCGTAGCGGTATCACCGTTTTCGAGCGCCGACGCGATATCCTCTTGCGGGTCGGTTTTTCCCATCAACGCGCGCAACCGCGCCAAGATACTGTCGCTTGATCCGCTGTCGCCGCCGTCATCTCCGCCGGACCTGTCTTCGCCGTTCATTGTCTCCGCCTGCTCAGTCGCTATCGCTCAAACCGTCGCTATAAGGATCGGCGATTTTCATGTCGGCGAGAATTTCCGTCTCCCGCCGCTCCATCACCGCCGCTTCCTCTTCTGCTTGGTGATCATAACCCATCAGATGCAGCATTCCATGGATAATAAGGTGGGCCGCATGATCGCGCAAAGCGATCCCTTTTTCAGCCGCCTCCCGCTGACAGGTTTCGCGCGCAAGCGCGATATCGCCAAGAAATTCCCCAGCCTCATCGGCCGGAAAAGACAGCACATTGGTTGGCTTATTTTTGCCGCGGAATCGATAATTAAGATCGGTCATTGCGGCGTCGTTGCAGAGCATGAGCGCGATTTCGCCAAGCAGCGACGGCTCGCGTGCGGCGGCGGCCGTCTGGCAGGCTTTCGCTAGCGCCGACGCATCCGGCAAAACCTGCCGCCAGTCCTCATCCTCGATAATTGTTTCGATCATTTGGCGTCAGCCGCGCGCCGGCGGCTGGCGGCGCTTGTCATAGGCGGCGATGATCCGCGCAACAAGCGGATGACGCACCACATCCGACGCCTCGAACCGTACCTCGCAAACCCCCTTGACGCCGGTCAGAACGCCGAGTGCGTCTGCGAGCCCGGACGTCTCGCCCGCCGGCAAGTCCGTCTGGCTGGGATCGCCGGTCACCGCCATATGCGCGCCTTCGCCGAGGCGCGTGAGGAACATCTTCATTTGCGCCGGCGTGGCGTTCTGCGCTTCGTCGAGAATAACCGCTGCGCGTGCAAGCGTCCGCCCCCGCATAAATGCGATCGGTGCAATCTCAATGTCGCCGGCGGCAATCCGTCGTTCGACATAATCCGCATGCATCATGTCGTGCAGAGCGTCGTAGAGCGGGCGCAAAAACGGATCGACTTTTTCTTTCATGTCGCCCGGTAAAAACCCGATGCGCTCGCCCGCGTCCAACGCCGGGCGTGAAAGAATGATCCGCTCCACCTGCCCGGACAAAAGCAAACCCACCGCATGGGCCACCGCGAGATAAGTTTTGCCTGTACCCGCCGGGCCGAC
>JBCBSY010000158.1:0-5300 GCA_039818925.1 Pseudomonadota bacterium
CTCAAATTGAAGCGGTGAAGATCAAGGTCGAGCGTGCGGCGCTTTTGTTTCGCGGCGCGCCCGTCGCGGTTGCCGCCAGCCTGATCAATGCGCTTTTGGCCGCGTTTATCGCGTGGCGATTTATCGAACATACTGTGTTGCTGAGTTGGACCGGCGCGGTGATTGCAATTGCGATGGTGCGGGCGGGTCTATGGCTGCGTTACCGGGTCGGGGGCGTCGGCGCCCGTAATCTATCGAACTTTGCAAAGCTGCATGTTTTTTTCATGGCGCTGAACGGCATGATGTGGGGCGCACTGGCGCCGATCTTTGCTGTCCATGGCGCGCTTGATCATGCATTCTTGCCTTTTGTTCTGGCTGGCATGACCGCTGCAGCGATTGTTTCGGCTGGCGCGTCATGGCGCGCCGTGCTTGCCTTCAATATCCCCGCGCTGGCGCCGCTGGCGGCGACATATTTTCTGGCGGCCGGCGATAGTGGGCTGGTCACAGCGCTGATTGTGGTTTTTTACGCGATCGCGACGGGATATCTGGCGCTTACCACGCAAAGAATGATCGACCGGTCGATCCTGTTGCACACAAAGAATGAAAAGCTGCTTTCCGCCTTGCGCCGCCGTGTCGATGACGCGCATACCGGCGAACAGCGTTACCGTGCGATCGTCGAATCGTCGCTCGACGTCACGATAATTTTCTCACCAGAAGGCAAAGTGACCTATGCGAGTCCTTCCGCCGCAAAGGCTTTCGGCGTACCGGCGGAACTGTTGATTGGCCGAACAACCAAGGACCTCGTCCATCCGGATGATTTGCCTATGTTCCGCGCGGTGGGGGAAAAGGCGCTGTCGCAGCTCGGAGAGGTGATCGCACTGCCTCATCTATGTATGCGCGGCGCAGCGGATTCTGATTATGTCGCGTTCGCGGGACGTCTGACCAACATGCTTTACGTGCCCGGCGTTGAGGGTTTTGTCTTTTGCGGCGGGCGCCGATCCGAAAACGCCGGCCATCGGCATATCCATGCTGCGGAATGATCGCGCTACCGATAATCCTTCTTGCCTGGCGCGCAGACCACGCGCAATAAACGCCATATGGGGCGCAGCTTACATTCGCCCGTGACGAGAGGTGAACATGGCTGTGCTCGCGGGCGTAAGAATTGTGGAGTTTGAAGGACTGGGGCCCGGCCCGTTTTGCGGCATGTTGCTCGCCGATCTTGGCGCGGATGTTGTTCTGATCGAAAGAAAGGGCGGCGCTGATGCAGGAAAAGCCGCGATCTACAAGCGCGGCAAACGGTCGATTGCACTCGACCTGAAGCAATCCAAAGCTAAAGACATCGCCCTTGATCTGATCGCCGGCGCTGACGCCGTGATCGAAGGCTTGCGTCCAGGCGTGATGGAGCGGCTGGGGCTTGGACCGGATGTCGCGCGCAAGCGAAACGAAAAACTGGTCTATGGCCGTCTCACCGGATGGGGGCAAACGGGCCCGCTGGCATCTTCGGCCGGGCACGATTTGAATTACGCAGGGCTTTCAGGGGCGGCCTGGTATGCGGGCGCCGCGGGCGAAGCGCCTGTTCCGCCGCCGACGCTGGTGGGCGACGTGGGCGGCGGCGCGCTCTATCTTGCGATCGGCATCCTCGCCGGGATTATGCGCGCGCGCGAAACCGGGGAGGGAACCGTTGTTGACGCCGCCATCGTTGATGGTTCGGCGCACATGATGAACCTACTGTATTCTGTGCGCGCCGCCGGCGGCATGAGTGACAATCGCGGCGACAATATGCTTGACGGGGCGCATTTTTATTCGACCTATCAATGCAAAGACAGCGGCTGGATCAGCATCGGACCGCTGGAGCCAAAATTTTACACCGAGCTTGTGAACCGGCTTGGCCTCGCTGAAGATGAAGATTTCAAGGTGCAATATGATCCCGCGCGTTGGCCTGCGTTAAAAGAAAAACTCGCGGCGTTGTTCAAAACCAAATCCCGCGATGAATGGACGGCGCTGCTGGAAGGCGCCGATGTCTGCTTCGCGCCCGTACTGCCGCCTTCTGAGGCGAAAGAGCACGCCCATATGAAGGCGCGCGGTGTCTTGCGTGAGATTGACGGCGTCTTGCAGGCCGTGGCGGCGCCGCGTTTCGACGGCGCTGCGCCAGGTGATCCCGGCGCCATTCCTGCAGCCGGTCAGCATACAGAAGAAATCCTTGCGGAGCTTGGCGTGGATGACCGCTCAATTGCCGAATGGCGAGAGGCGGGAGCGCTCTGACCCATGGTGGAAAGTCCGGACCGGAAAAAGAAAAAAAAACGGGATCGCCCGCTGATCGGCTGGCGCGAATGGGCGGGCCTTCCGGATTTTGAGATTTCCGGCATCAACGCCAAGATCGACACCGGCGCGAAATCCTCGGCGATCCATGCCTTTCGCATCAAGGAAGTGATGCTCGATGGCGAACCGCATGTTGAGTTTTATCTCCATCCAGTACAGCGCCGAAAAACGCCGGAAATCTTCTGTCGGGCGCCTGTCGTGGACATGCGGGTAATCCGCAGCTCCAACGGGCAGGAAGAAGAACGATATGTCATCGCCACCAAGCTGCGGCTCGGTGATCGCAGCTGGAAAATCGATCTGACGCTGGCGAACCGCGATGCTATGGGCTTTCGAATGCTGATCGGACGCGACGCCTTGCGGCGAAAATTCCTGATCGACCCCGGCGCTTCATATCTGTTGACGCGCGATACACAAAGGACAACGCCGTGAAACTCGCCCTGATGTGCCGAAACGCGGACCTCTACTCTCACAAGCGAATTGCCGCCGCCGCCGAAGAACGCGGTCACCAGATTGATATTATCGATCACTTACGCTGTTACATTAACATCACTTCGCATCGCCCCACGGTGCAATATCGCGGCGAAGCTTTGCCGGCTTACGATGCGGTGATCCCGCGTATCGGCGCATCCGTCACCTTCTACGGAACAGCTGTCCTGCGTCAGTTTGAAATGATGGGTGTCTACCCCGTGAACGAATCCGTCGCTATCAGCCGGTCACGCGACAAGCTGCGCTCTCTCCAATTGCTGGCGCGCAAGGGCATCGGGCTGCCGGTCACGGTTTTCGCGCACCGCACCAGCCAGGCGGATGAGATCCTTGAAATGATCGGCGGCGCGCCGGTGGTGATCAAGCTGCTGGAGGGAACGCAAGGGATTGGCGTTGTGCTGGGGGAAACCCAGAAAGCCGCCGAATCGATCATTCAGGCGTTTGGCGGCGTAAACACAAACATTCTCGTTCAGGAATTTATCAAGGAAGCTGGCGGCGAAGACATTCGATGCATTGTTATCGGCGAGAAAGTTGTTGCGACGATGAAGCGGAAAGGAAAGGAAGGCGACTTCCGCTCTAATATTCACCGCGGCGGCAGCGCCGAAAAGGTCAAGATCACGCCGCAGGAGCGGGCCACTGCAGTTGGCGCAGCTAAGGCGATGGGCCTCAACTTTTGCGGCGTTGATATGCTACGCTCCAATCACGGACCCGTGGTGATGGAAGTCAATTCATCCCCCGGCCTTGAGGGCGTTGAAAACGCAACCGGTATTGATGTCGCCAGTCAGTTGATCGAGTTTGTTGAAAAGAACGCAAAGCCCGGAAAGACCCGAACGCGCGGCAAAGGCTAGGCAAGTCTCGCAAGCCGCGCCGCAAATGTTCGGTTTTTATGTCACCCAAATGGGTGAAACAGGCTTTGAACGTGGTTTCCTCTGTTGCGCGCGGCGCCAACCCATGGTGCATTTCCCGAAAGCAAGGGAGCAACGCATGGAAAAAGTAGATGGGATCGGCGGGTTTTTCTTCAGGTCAAGAGATCCAGCGGCGCTTGCGAAATGGTATGAAGACCATCTCGGCGTTCAGATGGCGCCCGGGGACTATGACAACACGCCATGGCGCACGAATGCGGGGACAACAGTGTTCGCGCCGTTTCAGGAAGATACAACTTATTTCGGAGACATGAAAAATCAGTGGATGATCAACTTTCGCGTACGCGATCTGGAGGCGATGGCTGCGCAATTACGCGGCCAGGACATTGCCGTTGAGGTTGATCCTGAAGAATATCCCAATGGCAAGTTCGCGCAGCTTTTTGATCCAGAAGGCAATCCGATCCAGCTCTGGCAGCCGGGCGGCTGCGATCCGGGATAGGGCAGGCTAGCGCTCCACGGTCACGCCTTTCCAGAACGCGACATGGTCTTTGATGTGCTGCGCCTTTTCGAACGGCTCCGGATAATACCAGGCGGCGTCGGTGTTCTCCTCACCATTGACGACAAGTGTCAGATAACTGGCGTCGCCTTTCCACGGGCAATGAGATGACGTCGCCGATAGCTTAGTGAATTCGCGGTTGACGCTTTCGGGTGGGAAATAGACATTGCCCTCGACGGTTTCAAATTGGTCGCTTTGCGCAATGGTTTCGCCGTTCCAGATTGCCTTGGCCATTTCGTGACTCCTCTTTCATAGATTCCGAACTGCCGGTTAAATGGGCCTTTCTTGCCGAATAAACAGGCCGGGCTGGCGCTAGCGGCGTCACACGCTAATCAAAAAGGCTTGAGACCGATTCTTCGTTGGCGATGCGACGAATGGCTTCGGCAAGCAATTTTGCGATTGAGACTTGTTCGATCTTCGGGCAATCGGCGACTTCTGGGGGCGCTTCAATTGAATCGGTGATCATCAATCGGGTGAGGGCGTCAGCGTTCATCACCCGGCGCTCGGCGTGATCGGAGAGAACGCCATGGGTGACACAGGCGGTGACGCTTTTCGCGCCTTTATCTATCAGAGCCTGGGCCGCGTTACAGAGCGTGCCGCCGGAATCGACGATGTCATCAAAGATCACGCAGTGGCGCTCGTTGACCTCGCCAATAATATTCATGACTTCCGAAAGGCCGGGCCCTTCGCGGCGTTTGTCAACAATCGCCAGCGGGCGATCCTTAAGGCGTTTCGCCAGCGCGCGGGCGCGGACGACGCCGCCGACATCCGGCGAGACCACGGTAATGTCCTGCAGATCGCCATTATGTATTTCGCGGATGCGCCGTTCAAATTCCTTGACCGCGTAGAGATTGTCGGTGGGGATATCGAAGAAGCCCTGAATCTGTCCGGCGTGAAGATCAACCGTCAGCACCCGGTCGGCGCCGGCTGTCGTGATGAGATTGGCGACTAGCTTGGCGGAGATAGGCGTGCGCGGCCCGGCTTTACGGTCTTGCCGGGCGTAACCGAAGTAAGGAATGACGGCGGTAATCCGGCTGGCCGAAGAACGACGCTACGCGTCGGTCATGATCAGCAATTCCATCAGATTGTCGTTTGCTGGG
>JBCBSY010000159.1:0-5298 GCA_039818925.1 Pseudomonadota bacterium
CGTTGCGCGCCTAAGGCCAAGCCCGCGGCGCGCCAGGAGTCCGGGCAAAATCGGCTTGCAGATCGCATGCGGCCAAGCTATGACGCGCCTCCGATCCATTGGAGCGCCGCATTAGCTCAGCTGGTAGAGCACATCATTCGTAATGATGGGGTCGGGTGTTCAAGTCACCCATGCGGCACCAGTTTCTTTGTCCAGTACAAAATCGCTTCGCCTAGCGTAGTTTCCGGCTGGGATTTTATCAGGCCGCTAAAACGATTTTGAAACAGAAAAGAAACCGCGCCAGTCGTTATCGTCCTGCGTGAAAGGAGTCTGGCTCAACGGTTTTGCGATTTCCATGCTGGCCGAGAGCGAAGCCGGGAAGGAAAGACGCAGTCCGGCGCCGGCTGATTCCAAAGACAGCTCATTGAATTGCGGCGCAGCGTTGTCGTTCCAGACGACGCCGTAATCGTAAAAGCCATAGAGCTGAAAAAAGTCCAGCAACCCGATGTCCGGATTGCGGCCATATCGAAACTCAACAAGGCCGGCAACGCCATCATCGCCGGTCAGCTCGCCATAGTCATAGGCGCGGCCAAAGCGGGCGCCGCCCAGCGAAAATTCTTCAGACGCCAGCAGCGGGTCGTTTGCAGTCTGACCGGAGACAGAGACGTAAAGACCGAAAGTCTTGCCGATGTTCTGGTAGCGGCTGAGCTGCGCAGTGAGTTTCGTAAACTCGCCGTCGGCGTCAGGACGCGATAGTGAGGTTCCGCTGCTTCCTGCGCCGAGCATGTTCAGGCCCTGACTCAATTTTCCAAAGCCGGTTGTGTAGCCGTTCCAATGGGTTTTCCGGAAGTTTGCCCAGACAGAAACAACGCGCAACTTGTCATCGAATGACGGCAAACCAAGCTCTTCTTCGCGAATATTGCGGCCTTCAAAACTGGCATTCGCCCAGAGCGCGGTTTTCCGATTACGGATGATTGGATGCGAAAGCCCGAATGTCAGCCGCTTGGTCTGCGTTTCCGTATCGAATGTGGCGAGCGACGCGCCCGGATTGAACTTCGAATATCGCCCAGTCAACGTCGCGTAGGTTCCTGCATCCAGAAGCGGCAAGTGATACGCCGCTTCCACCAGCGCCAATTCAGAAGGATCATCGGGAATGGTGAACAGCCCAAGGCTCACTTGGTCGCCTGTGCGAAAGATCGAATTCGCCGCCGCCCGCATATAAGCCTGGACGGGTCCTGCGGCGTCTGTTCCGCGATTGTCGATATAAAGGCTCGCCACAAGCCGATCCTGTTTGAAGGTCGCAACAAGGTGATGGCGGGCAAGGTCAAGCGGGTCCGGTTTAATTTGTGTTGAGGAAACGGAAACGCCTTTCAAGTCGCTGAGCCGCGCCAATGTTCCCTCAAGCATCGACAACCGCAAGGGCCGCTCTTTTGTGACAGCGCGAATTTGCTTCTTCAGGGACGGCGATGTGTCGCCTTTCACCGTTACGCTTTCTATATAACCTTCAGAGACATCGATGCGCAGGACGCCACCTTCTCCCGATTGCGCCGGCGCAGTGGCGCGGGAAAGAAAATAGCCGTCAGCCCGATAGATCTCAGTGACGCCGTCAACGATACGGGTGACGTCGTCGATTGAAATGGCGCGCGCCAGCATATCGTCGTAAAGCGGCGCAAACCGCTCCATCGGGAAAGCGGTCACCCCGCGGATGTGAACACCGGTCAGGATGAAAACGGAAGCCGGGCCGTCGCGTAGCGGCGGGGGCGGCGAAACGATTGTCTGTCCCAGGTCGCCTTTGGGTTGGGTCGCAGGCGGCAGACGCTGGTCGATCTCCGAGCCAGATGGCTGAAGCGAAACGTTGATCAGCCCGCTGGCGCCGCTTTCGTGAGCGACATAGTCGATTTCATTAATGTCGCTCGCGGATTGCGTCAGGGCGGGCGTTTGCAGGCGATCTTCAACACCGCTGATTTCTTGCGCGGATGCGCCAGATGCGATCATGAAGGCGATTGCGCCAAGGCAATTTGCGCTGATCCTGGAAACCTCGCGGCTCACCCCAGTCACCCCAATTCTTTCCTTACTGCAACCATACGCGATTGAGCCTGCGATTTATGCGTTATCAACACTCAACAAATCGCTCATGACACGAGAACTTTAAAGAAAAATTAAGCGTATACGAACGATTAACCTTTGAGAAAAAATATTTAAATCAATTTAAAGAAAATTCCTCGTAATTTCACAAAGCCTTGAAAAGTCGCCAATCGGCGAAGGCATGAAAGAACGAGAAGATCAGTATGCGTACCCTAATTAATCGATTAACGTCACTTTTTTGTGCTCTCATCATGATGGCGGGCGCGGCATGGGCGGAAAACGGCGCCTGGCGCGTTGTTGAAAAAACCGGTGTTGTTCGGACATCCGCAAATATGGCTGGCGTGCAGCTTGTCTCGACCGGTGAAGTGTTGGGATCGGGCGCCGTGCTCTCCACCGGATCAGATGGGCGCGTCGTGCTCGTCCGTGGCGATCAACAGATCGTTGTCGGCCCCAACAGCCGCATGTCTCTGCCGGCGGTTGAACAAAAGGACATGACCCGGATCGTACAGGACTTGGGAACGCTTCTGTTCAAAGTAGACAAGCGCGAGAAGCAGCATTTCCGTGTTGAAACCCCGATTATCGCCGCTGTGGTGAAAGGCACGACCTTTACCGTTACAGCGGGCGCAAGTGGCCATTTGGTTCATGTGGCTGAGGGCGCCGTCGAAGTCTCGGCCTTGCGCGGCGGCGCGCGGGAAATGGTGACGGCGGGGCAGACGGCCCGCGTTTCCAACAATGATCCGACTGTTATCCGCATGAGCAATCACAATAGTGAGGAAGCGTCTTTTGAAGTTCCTGGCGATGATGCCGTGGATCTTGAAACGGACGATTCCAGGGACAATGGCAAGCGCGCAAGCAATATGATTGTTCCTGCAGCGATCGGCGGCGGCGCGCTTGATTTTAACGGCCTGACCAACGGTCTGGTGCAGGCGTCGGCAAACGCGTCGCCGAATGCTTTTGGCGCTGCCCGTCAAGGAAATGTCGTTGCTTCAGTTGATGCCGTGAGTCCTGGCGCGGCTGTTTTGCAGGACGCGCGCGCCAATGGTCCTGTCAATGCTGAGCGGGTCAGGGCAATAGCTGCCTCAAATGCTGATCTGGGCGTCGTTGCTGGTGATAGTGGGTTGGCTCTTGACCTTAATGGTGATGCCGGTACTGGCAAAGGCAATGCTGGTGGTGTGAGCGTGGACGTTGGCGTCGATGGCGGCAACGGAAGTAGCAATGCTGGCGGTGTGAACGCAGACGTCGGTGGCGGCAACGATGCTGGCGCTGTGAATGCAGACGTTGGCGTCGGCAACGGTAATGGCAACGTCGGCGGTGTGAATGCAAATGTTGGCGTCGGTGGCGGCAACAACGCTGGCGGTAATGGCAATGGCGGCGTTGGCGTTGGCGTTGATGTTGGCGCTGACGTTGGCGGATCGAACGGTGGCGCCGATCAAGGCGGACAAGGCATTGGCTTGGATTTTGGGATCGGCGCAGGCAACGGCAATGGCAACGGTATTGGGATCGGCGGCGGATTTGGCTTCGGAGACGACGATGGTGACGACGATGGCGACGACGATGGAAATGACGACTCGCGCGATGATCTGTTGGACGATTTATTCGATGACTGATCACAGCTAGATCTGCAGACAGGCGATTTCACACTGTAAGATTCAGGGGGGTGTGTTGAGAGCAGCCCAAACATCAATCGCAGACGACTTCTTGCAGCGCCGGATTGGCGCTGCAAGACTCGTTCTAGCGTTGGTCACTCTGCTTATGGCGTTCAGCGCGCTCTTCGCTCTGCGGGCCATTGAGCCGATCAACATCGCCCTGATGGATTTGCGCTTCCGGCTTATCGAGCAGGCGCCCAGCGATACGCTCGTCATTGTCGAAATCGATCCGGAAAGCATTCGCCAAGAGGAACGATGGCCATGGTCGCGTGACCGCTACGCCAGAGCGATATCCGAATTGCAGGATGCTGGCGCGGGCCTGATCGCCTTGGATGTCGACTTCTCGTCTCTATCGGATCGGCGCGGCGATGACGCCTTCGCGGCTGCGCTATCGCAACGCCCGGGAGAGGTCGTGCTGCCGGTGTTCTGGCAATGGTCGTCACGGTCAACGACTGACGGCGCCATTACTCGCACGCCGCCGCATGAAAAATTCTTGAACGACTCCGTTGTCGCCAGTGTAACGCTCATCACGGAGAAGAACGGTGTTGTTCGGCGTGGCTGGCATGGGGTTCAAGATGGCGAGGATTATCGCGCATCTATCGCCTCCGTTCTGGCTGGCGCCGCGCCTGGGGCGACTGACGCATTTTACATCGACTTTTCAATTGAGCCGGAAAACATCCAACGCCTTTCCTTCCAGGACGTTCTTTCCGGTTCATTTCCCGACGAGACTGTCCGGGGCAAAAACATTCTGATCGGCGCGACCGCGCTGGAATTGGGCGATGAGTTCGCGGCGCCGGTTTACGGCGTATTGCCAGGCGTCGACTTTCACGCGCTTAGCTATGAAAGCCTGATTGGCGGCCGGGCGCTTGTCAGACCCCATCCGGCATTGCCGATGATCATCGGCGCCGGGCTTCTCGCCTGGCTTGCCTTTGCAGGGCGGCGATGGCGTTGGGGCCGTTTCGCAGCCGTTCACGCCCTCGTTTTAGCCACTGCGATCGGAGCTCCGCTGCTGGTTCAGAATTTTGTCGCTGTGAGTTTCGACAGTGGGGCGATCATCGCCGCACAGTTCATCAGTATTATCTATGTCGTCGGCGTCCGGCTTGGACACTACACAAAACAGATTTTGCGTCAGCGCGCAGCAACGGCGCATTACCAGGCGCTGACGTCACTGGTGGTGCGGGACAACACAGACGGCGTTATTGTTGCAAATGAAAATGGCGAGGTCGAGCTTTGCAATGACCGTGCACGCGCATTGTTAGGTGTGGACGTCTCTGGAATTGATGGCGTTCATATTGGTGATATTGCCCCTGACTTCCCTCTGCTTGATATCGCGGATGTCTGTGATGCGCCGTATACAGAGAACGCACCAAGGATCGTATCGCGTCAGTCGGAATATACCGTGCCAGGGGCTGGCGGCGTTATCCTTGAGGTCGTGGCCAGTTTCTCGTCTGAACACGCTGTCGACGCCGACGGAGAAAGCACGGACCAAGTTCAGGTGTTCGTCTATACGCTGCGTGACATTTCTGCACGGAAACGAATAGAGGCGGCGGAAAAAGAAGCAAAAGATGCGGCGATTGCAGCAAATGAG
>JBCBSY010000160.1:0-5275 GCA_039818925.1 Pseudomonadota bacterium
GCTCTCGCTTGGATTGGTGGAGATCGGCGGCTCCGATTGAGTTGGTGGCGTTTCAGACATTTTGTCCCCTTTTGATATGGCCTGTAATTGCGGTGATTGTTGGCGAAAAAGCGCTTCTGGTCGCGTTTAAGTCCTTGCCGCAGCTCAAAACCATTGTTACGTAGCGCCGCGAATCAGCAGTTTTCCAATAGCAAGGATACCAACAATGGCGCTCGAACGCACCTTTTCGATTATCAAACCGGATGCAACCCGCCGCAATCTGACTGGCAAAGTCATCGCCAAACTTGAAGAAGGCGGTTTGCGCGTTGTCGCGTCCAAGCGGATCCGTA
The DNA here is from genome assembly GCA_039818925.1 of Pseudomonadota bacterium. GTDB lineage: Bacteria > Pseudomonadota > Alphaproteobacteria > Caulobacterales > Parvularculaceae > Hyphococcus. The sequence goes on from JBCBSY010000160.1 coordinate 330, forward strand.
TGAGCAAAGATCAGGCGGAAGGCTTTTACGCCGTTCATAAGGAACGCCCTTTTTTCGGCGAACTGGTCGAGTTCATGATGTCCGGACCGGTGGTGGTGCAGGTTCTTGAAGGCGAAGACGCTATCGCCCGCAACCGTGAGATCATGGGCGCGACCAACCCGGCTGAAGCCGCTCCAGGTACGATCCGTGCCGAGTTCGCCGAGTCCATCGGCGAAAACTCCGTTCACGGTTCAGACGGGCCGGACACGGCGGCGCAGGAAATCGAGTTTTTTTTCTCAAAAGACGAGATTGTCGGGTAATTGGCCCATTTTATCGTTTTAGCTTCAAAAAGCCCGCCGTCATGGCGGGCTTTGTTTTTTGATACAAGTCAAGTGCGCGAGGGCGCGGCGCCGATATTCTTTCGCAGGATTTGCGCCGCCAACAGGGAGGTCTCAAGATATGGCGAAACCCATCAAAGTTGAACAACATGGCGGTCTGGGCGTGTTGTGGTTTATTGGCTGGCTTTTCTCGATCGGCTTTTTAAAACTTGGTTTCTGGAAAGGGCTTCTGGCGCTTTTGATCTGGCCCTATTTTTTAGGCGCCCACATCGCTGACCAGATGAGCACGCCTGCGCCGGTGGAAACCGTAGAGCCAGAGACAGCGCAGTAGCGCTGAGATTTCCGGGCTTTGGCGAAAGTCGTCTCACCCTTTAAGATGGCACGCAACTGAGCCTAGGGAGGGCGACATGAAACGATTCCTGACCGGATTACTTACCATGCTGGCGATCACCGCATCGTCGGCCGGCGCACAGGAAACCGCGCCGCCGAGGTGTGATTACGGCGCGCCGCATCCCAATGCGCCCGAAGAGCTTGATCAATTCTCGTTTCTCATCGGTGACTTCAGCATCAGCGGTCATGCGTGGCTTGGCGATCAGTGGTCGCCGCCGAGACCGGGCCCGAAGTCCCGATGGAATGGCTGGTACGAGCTTGGAGGCATGGCGGTTGCTGACGAATGGTACGACGTTGATCCCGGCGCTGATCCGGATTCAGGCCGCGGCCTGAATGTTCGCACTTATGATGCAGAAGCGGGGGAGTGGGACATGATGTGGTTCCATACGTCAACCTTGCAGGTGCAGGATTTGCGGGCCGAAATGATCGATGGCGTGCTCACCATGTGGCAGGTTTATCCCGACCGTCCTAATTTTCGTGCGACATTTCATATTGAGGATGAAGATCACTGGTCGCGCATTACTTACGCCAAGGATGAAAACGGCGAATGGGTGAAAACCGTCAAGCTGGCGGCGAGTCGGATTTCCTGTGGCGATTAGAAACATCTGGCCGAGCCTGATTCGATGACTGGCAACCTTTTTGTCGACAGCCTTGTCTCGCTCGCGGCGATCGCCCTGATGGTCGGGCTGGCGCGACTGTTTTTTCCGGCTTCCGGCGAGACCGTCACACAGGCGCGCGCAGCGGAACGGCTGGCGTTTGACGAACCCGACTTTCGGCCGGTGCGCTGGTTGATTGACGGGGAGGGCCGCGCAGCGCTGGCCGAGGGCGAGGCCGGCGATCTTGCATTAGTCTCCCGGCTGGGGCTGGACTTGGTCACGCGGCGGTTTCCTGCCGGCGCCATGCGGGCGGACGCGGCGGAGGGCAAGCTGGTGATCCGGCCGGGCGATCCCGGGTCTCGCAAGGTCGCGTTGGCGTCGGACGATGCTGCACTGTGGGCTCGAAAATTCTCGCCGACAGGTGCTAAGTAGACCCTATGGAGTTTCCGGACATCATTGCGTTCGCGGTGCCGGCGTTTTTGGTGCTGGTGATCGCCGAACTGGTTTTAGTCCGGCTCACCCGGCGCGGCCGCTATGAGGCGCGCGATTCCGCGGCGAGCCTGATTATGGGCTTTGGCAGCGAACTGGCGCCTTTGCTCGGCGGCGCTACAGTCGTGCTCGCTGTGTTTACAGCGGCTTATGAATTCCGCCTGATGACCATCCCGAATGTCTGGTGGGCGGTGCTGCTCTGTTTTGTCCTTGATGACCTGCGGTATTACTGGTGGCATCGCATCAGCCATGAACGGCGCTGGTTCTGGGCGAGCCATGTGGTGCATCACTCGTCGCAGCACTACAATCTGACGACCGCGCTGCGCCAGACATGGACCGGGCAGATTCTTGCCGCAATCCTGTTTAAAACGCCGCTGGTTTTTCTTGGCTTCCATCCAGCGATGGTTGCCTTTGTCGGCGCCGTGAACCTGCTTTACCAGTTCTGGATCCACACCGAACTCATCAATCGGATGGGTCCGTTTGAGTGGGTCTTCAACACGCCGAGCCATCACCGCGTTCATCATGCGACGAACCCGCGTTATCTTGACGCTAATTACGCGGGGACCCTGATTATCTGGGATCGGATGTTTGGGACCTTTATCGAAGAAGACCGCGCGGAAAAACCGCGCTACGGCATCATCAAAAATCTCGGCACCTTCAATCCGCTGGTGATTTCGTTTCACGAATGGCTGGGGATATTAAGGGACGTCTTGAAGGCAAAGTCTTTGAAGGAAGTGGCAGGCTATACCTTCGGACCACCGGGCTGGTCGCCGGACGGGTCGCGCATGACGTCGGCCATGATCAAGGAACGCTGGCGGCGCATGCAGGGCGAGGATGCGCCCAGCGACGCCGCGCCGGACCATCACGCGACGCAACCGGCGGAATAGCCGGGGGCGGGTCGCCGCACCGTCCGGTTGATTTTTTCAAAATTTCGCCGCATTCGCCGCAATTCCGCCGCGCTCGCCCGCAGAAATCCTTGATTTTTTCGAAGATCGGCCTCGCTCCGCCGCCATTCTAGCCTGGCGAGAGAGAAGGAGGGCCCGATGCCCGCAACAGTCTTCATGAACCCGATCACCACCGCCTTTGCCGCGATTGCCGTTGCCGCCGCCTCTTTTACAGGCGCGACCCCGCGCCCCGCTTATGAAGACGGCGCGCTGACCCATCTGTCGCAAAGCGACGCCACAGCCTATGCCGCGACCGTATTCAAGCGGTCGGATCGCGACGGCGACGACGCCCTTAGCGTCGACGAATTCGCAGCGCTTACTATCGTCACGGCGGAGCTTGCCCACTTTAACGGTTTTGTCGCTGTTGAAACCGAAGAGAAACTCGGAACGATCGCGTTGCCGGTGAACGCGCCATTGGCGTTGGGCGATGCGGAACAAACCCGCATTGACGCCGTTGCCCGTCACACCTTTTACGCCTTTGCAGGCGATGACGGTAAAATGCAGCAAGCGGAGTTTCTTGATTTGCAGACAGCGATCTTCCTGTCTTCGGACCTTAATGCAAATGGCGCGCTGACCAAATCTGAGCTTGCCATTTTCGCTCAGCGCCAGGCTTTTTTGCGCCCCAAAGCCTGACGCCTTCCGGCGGCCGCTATCCGTTTCGCCCTTAGACGGATAGCGGCCAGCCGGCAGATTGTTTCATTGTTGAAAGAACGAAACTCGATGAGGAGTCCTTGACGCCGGGCAGGCGGGCGATCCGTTTTAACGCCACGTCCGCATAACCATCCATATCGCGCGCCACCACTTGCAAAAGATAGTCGCCGCCGCCGGAGATCGCAGAGCAGGAGACAACCTCGTCAATCAGGTTCACTTGCGTTTCAAAAGCCGCGAGGCGGTCTTCAGCGTGAGATTCGAGTTTCACGAAGACAAAGACAAGAACGTTCAGCCCGAGCGTCGCGCGGCTGACGTTGGCGGTATAGCCAGTGATGACGCCGGCGGTTTCGAGCTGTTTCACGCGGCGGTGCGCCGCCGACAAAGAAAGCCCGGTTTTTTCCGCCAGCTCGGCATTGGTCAACCGGGCGTCACGTTGAAGCAGGGAGAGAAGTTTTTTGTCGATATCATCGATCATCAGGTAAAATTCCCGGTTTTTTGTAATATATAAGAAAAATTATCAAAAATCTTTCTTTCTGGGCGTGTTTTTGACAAGAAATTTCGCCTGCGCAGGCCTAAATTCCGGCCATGAGCAATGCACCTGCATCCGCCGAACCGGCCCCGAAAAACCCGTTTTCCGCCAACACCAGCCATGCGCTGCGCGGCGACTATGAACACATGAAGGCTGACTACACCGTTGATCAGCCTTATGAACGCTATACCGAAGCGGAACAGGCGCGCTGGCGATTTCTCTATGACCGCCAGAAAAAGCTGCTGCCCGGTTATGCAGCCAAGGAATATGTGGACGGGCTGGAGGCGTTAACCGCCGGCGAGGCGATCCCGTTGCTCTCTGATGCCAATAAAGTGCTGGGTGAGGCGACAGGGTGGGAACTGGTGGCGGTTCCGGGACTCATTCCCGACGATGTTTTCTTCGACCATTTGGCGAATAAGCGGTTCCCAGTGGCGTGGTGGATGCGCGAGGAGCATGAGCTTGATTATCTGGTCGAACCGGACATTTTTCATGACTTTTTCGGTCACGTGCCGTTGCTCTCCAATCCGGTGTTTGCGGAGTATATGCGTAAATACGGCCTTGGCGGTCCGAAGGCGATTGAGCACAACGCCCAGAACATGTTGGCGCGGCTTTACTGGTATATTGTAGAGTTTGGCCTGATCAATACGCCGGATGGCCTGCGCGCTTTCGGCGCCGGCATGCTCTCGTCAAAAGGCGAGACGATTTATTCGGTTGAAAGCCCCAAGCCAAACCGCGTCGCGTTTGATCTCGAGCGTGTCTTGACCACGGCTTACATGGTGGATGACTACCAGAAGACCTATTTCGTCATTGACAGTTTCGAACAGCTTTTCGAGATCTGCGATTGCGACTTCACGGAATATTATGAGCGCGGCGCCGGCAAGGAACCGATCGATCCGGAGCGGATTCTGCCGACAGACAAAGTCATCACCAAAGGCCAGTTTTAGGGAAGCCTCAGGTCAAACCGCCAATTGGTGTTTTTTGACGATTCCTCGGATCTGGTCATAGGTGAGCGACAGGGCCTCTGCGGTGC
>JBCBSY010000161.1:0-5250 GCA_039818925.1 Pseudomonadota bacterium
TGACGGATGGAAAACGCGCGCCACTGAACGAAGTTTTAATTGATGAACAAAAACTGACTGCAAGCGTCGCTGCTTTCGGCTATAACTCCGAACTGGCCGGCGAGACGATGTTGCAGGTGCGCGGTTTTGACGGCGTTGATCTTGACGATATCAAAGCGGCTCTTGATGAGGGCTTTGCTCGCTTTGAGGAAAACGGTGTTTCGGAACGCGATCTGGGCCGCGTCAAGACCAGTCAGGAGGTTTCATTTTATAACGGCATCCAAAGCGTTCTCGGGAAGGCCTTCAACCTCGCCCAATACGAAATATTTGCCGGCGATGCCGGTTATATCAATGAAGATATCCAACGCATCCGCGCCGTCACGGCCGACGACGTTATGCGCGTTTATGAAAGATACATCAAAGACCAACCTTTCGTCGCAACCAGCTTCGTTCCAAAAGGCCGGCCAGAACTGGCGCTGGAGGGGGCAGTTCGCGCTGAGGTCGTAGAAGAACCAATCGTTCAGGGAGCGGAGGAAAGCTTTGACGCCAGCATTGTTGCTGACTATGAGCGAACGCCTTCCAGCTTCGACCGCAGTCAGGAACCGCCTTATGGCGACAAGCCTGTCGTGCAGATCCCGACTATCTGGGAGACGCGTTTTGACAATGGATTGAGGGTTTATGGCGTTGAGGACCGGGAGTTGCCGCTGGTCCAATTCGAATTGTCCTTTAATGGCGGACATCTGTTGGACGATCCGGAGAAACCGGGAGCGGCCAATTTGCTCGCAGAAATCATGGATAAAGGTACGGCGACCCGAACCACCGCCGACCTCGAAGAAGCGATCGCGGCGCTTGGCGCACAGGTCAGCATTGGCGCCGGCAGTGAACGTTTCGTGATTTCAGGCCAAACCCTTGCACGCAATTTTGAAGAAACGCTCGATCTAGTGCGTGAAATTCTGCTTCAGCCACGATGGGACGAAGAGGAATTTGCACTCGCAAAAGCCCGCGTCGCGCTCGAGATTCAATCCCAGAGCGCGAACCCGAACGCGATCGCCAATGAAGCCTATGCCCGGATCACATTCGGCGACGAACACATTCTGGCAAGGCCGGTCCGCGGAACGGAAAGCTCCGTAGAGGCCATGACGATGAACGATCTGAAGGCCTACTACGCAACCTATCTTTCGCCCCAGGCGGCGAATTTCCGCATCGTTGGCGCCGTCAGTGAAGAAGCGGCGACGTCCGCCATTGAAGGGTTTACGGCGAGCTGGAGCGGCGACGCGATTACGTATCCGGAGTATCCTAATCCGGAAGCGCCACAGACCAGCACCATCTATTTCTATGACGTGCCCGGCGCGAGCCAATCGATCTTTCGTTTCGGCTATCCCGCGCTCAAGGTAACCGATGAAGATTATTACCCCGCAATTGTGATGAATTACCGTCTGGGCGGCGGCGGCTTTGCGTCGCGACTCACGCAGGAATTGCGGGAAGGCAAAGGCTATACATACGGGATCGGTTCCGGTTTTTCCGGCACCGGCCGTTATGGCGGGTTCACCATATCCAGCGGCGTGCGGTCCAACGTGACCTTTGAGGCCGCTGATCTCGCGAAATCAATCATGGACGAATACGCCGAGACCTACACGCAGGAAGATCTCGACGTTTCCAAAAGCTTCCTCTTGAAAAGCAAATCGCGCGCATTCGAAACGCTGGGCGCGAAGCTGGGCATGCTGCAAAATATTGCCGATTACGGCCTGCCCTATGATTACTTGCAACAGCAGGACGAAGTCGTCGAAGCCATGACTGTGGAGCGGATTCAGGAACTGGCGGAAACATATATCCGGCCAGGCGCGATGAATTACGTTATCGTTGGCGACGCGGAAACACAGGCCGCACGGCTGGAAGCCCTCGGCTTTGGCGCGCCGGTGATGATTGACGAATAAAAAAGTCGCGAAGGCGCTGGATTAACCAGGGCCTTCGCGTCAGCGCATTCAGCAACGCACTATGCTTGCCTAAAAAGAGAGGGCTTCAGCCTGTTTCACATGCGGCAGGGCGCGGACTTTCTTCAGGACCGCATCGCTGATCGGCTCGTCCACGGCGACAAGCGCAATCGCGCCTTCCCCCGGGACAGACGACCGGCCAAGATTGAAGGTCGCGATATTGACGCCCGCCTCGCCCAAAGTTTGGCCAAGCGCGCCGATATAGCCCGGCTTGTCTTCGTTTGTGGTGTAAAGCATCTGCGGCGCGAAAGACGCTTCCATATCGACGCCCTTGATTTCAACGATGCGCGGCGATGATCCGAAGATGGTCCCGGAGACGGTGCGTTCCTGCTGTTCCGTGACGATCTTCAACCGGATGAGACTGTCATAGGCATCCGCATCATCGCGCGTGGTCTCAGCAATCGAAACGCCGCGCTCGCGCGCAATGACGGGCGCATTGACGATGTTCACTTCCGACAGCATTGGTTTCAACACGCCCGCCACGGCGGACGCCGTCAAGGGTTTCAGATTGAGCGAGGCAACTTCGCCCTCATAGGTGACTTCAATTTTCTTCAGACCTGTCTGGGTCAGCTGACCTGCAAACAAACCAAGTTTCTCCGCAAGCGCGATGAACGGCTTCAGGCGTGGCGCCTCTTCGGCCGTCACGGAAGGCGAATTGAGCGCATTGGAAACCGCGCCGCGCATCAGATAGTCCGCCATTTGTTCCGCAATCTGGATCGCAACATTTTCCTGCGCTTCTTTCGTTGAAGCGCCGAGATGCGGCGTGGCGACCACTTTCGGATGCCCGAACAACGGATGCTCCGTCGCCGGCTCACTGGCGTAAACATCGAGCGCGGCGCCGCTGACGCGGCCCTCTTCCAACGCATCCTTCAGCGCATCCTCATCGACCAGCCCGCCGCGCGCGCAATTGACGACAAAAGCGCCCTTTTTAAGTTTGTTCAAGTTTTCACGGCTCAAGATGTTTCTGGTCTGATCTGTCAGCGGCGTATGCAGCGTCACAATGTCAGCGCGGGCGAGTAGCGTGTCGAGATCAGCTTTCTCAACGCCAAGCTCAATCGCCCGTTCTTCCGTCAGGAATGGATCGAACGCCACCACCCGCATCTTCAGGCCCACGGCGCGATCGGCGACAATCGATCCGATATTGCCGCAACCAATGACGCCAAGCGTCTTGCCGAAAACTTCCGTGCCCATGAATGCAGATTTTTCCCACTTGCCGGCGTGGGTCGACTGGCTCGCCTGTGGGATTGATCGCACCAGCGCAAACATCATCGCGATCGCGTGCTCAGCCGTCGTGATGGCGTTTCCATAGGGTGTATTCATCACCACAATGCCAGCCGCGGTCGCAGCGGGAATATCAATATTATCGACGCCGATGCCTGCGCGGCCGATGACTTTCAGATTTTTACCCGCAGCAATCACTGGCGCCATGGCCTTAGTGGCTGATCGCACAGCAAGTCCGTCATAGTCGCCAATCACAGACAGAAACTTTTCTTTGTCCTTGCCAAGTGTCGGCAAATAGTCGACGTCGACGCCGCGTTCTTTAAAAATATTGACGGCGGTTTCACTGAGCGCATCGGATACGAGAACTTTCGGCATGGTCTTTTCCTCTTGCGGCGCTTTCCCCGATTTGTCGGACGAGCGCTGTTGGATCTTTAACGAAGGGTTGTTTTGGCGTTGGTGAAAGCCCAGTCGAGCCAGGGGCCGAGTGCTTCAATGTCGGCGGCATCAACGGTTGCGCCACACCAGATTCGCAGGCCCGGCGGCGCATCCCGATAACCGCCGATATCAAAAGCGGCGCCTTGCGCTTCGAGCTGCTTTTCCATTGCTTTTACAAAAGCGCGCTGGGCAGTTTCATCCAATTGTGCAATATCAGGATCGACAATCTTAAGGCATACGGACGTATTCGATCGGATGGCGGGATCGGCGCAGAGAAAATCGATCCACGGCGTTTTCTCAACCCAACGGCCAAGCGTCGCAGCATTCGCGTCTGCGCGGGCATGAAGCGCCTCAAGACCGCCAAGGTTTTCAGCCCAGCCAAGCGCATCGAGATAATCCTCAACACACAACATGGACGGCGTATTGATGGTCGCGCCCTGAAAGACGCTTTCATTCAGCTTGCCGCCCTTGGTCAGCCGAAACAATTTTGGCAGCGGCCAGGACGGCGTGTAGCTTTCAAGCCGTTCAACCGCGCGTGGCGAAAGGATAAGAACGCCATGGGCGCCCTCGCCGCCCAGCACTTTCTGCCAGGAATAGGTGACCACATCGAGCTTCGGCCAGTCGAGCTGTTGTGCGAACACCGCCGATGTGGCGTCACAGATGATAATCCCTTCGCGGGTTTCGCTAATCCAGTCCGAACCCGGAACCCGGACGCCAGAAGTCGTGCCGTTCCAGGTGAAAACCACATCGTGCGTTGGATCAACCGCGCCAAGATCAGCGATCTCGCCATAGGGGGCCTTCAAAATCCGTGCATCGAGTTTCAGCTGTTTGACCGCATCGGTAATCCAGCCTTCACCGAAGCTTTCCCAGGCCAGCATATCCACCGGCCGTGCGCCGAGCATGGACCACATTGCCATTTCCACCGCGCCGGTGTCAGACGCCGGAACAATACCGATGCGGTAGTCATCAGGCACACCGAGCAAAGTTCGGGTGCGGTCAATCGCTTCAGCAAGACGCGCTTTACCAATTTTGGATCGGTGTGACCGGCCAAGCGTGAGTGTCTTAAAATTTTCAGGAGACCACCCGGGCCGTTTGGCGCAGGGACCGGACGAAAAATGCGGACGCGCCGGACGCGCCGCTGGGGTAGGTTCTGTCATGTTACTCCATCCTTCCAGATGGCGCGCGCCCCGTTGGGGAGGCGTGGCCCACTGCCGCCTTCGCATGAAAAGCGGCGCGCCGTCAACGGCAAAAAGAATTTATTGCGAATTTGCAGCCCGATGAAATTTTCCGGCTTGCCTTATCGCCAGCCTGTCGATAGCGCAAACCCCTATGAGCGTTAACGATAAATCCCCCGCTTACGCAGGCCTTTACAACTGGATGCTGCTAACACTCATTGTCGTTTTTGGCGGGTCTTCTTTCGCAATGATACGCAAAGCCGTGGAAACGGTGCCGCCTTCGGTTGTCGCGGTCGGGCGCTTATGGATCGGCGCCATCCTCCTTTATATTCTGATGCGCGCCGCAGGACGCCGACTGCCGCCTCTTTTCATCCGTAAAGGATCAAATTGGCAGTTACGGCGCTCCTGGTTTTGGATGATCGCAGTTGGCGCGGTTGCCAACCGCGCCA
>JBCBSY010000162.1:0-5239 GCA_039818925.1 Pseudomonadota bacterium
GGCGAGGGCGCGGCTGATCCACCGCCGCCTGCAACAGGCGCCTGTGCAGCGCCGCCGCTTCCCCCACCGGGCGCTTGCGCGGCAGCGCCGCCGCCCGATGCGGCATTACCGGCAATCGGCCCATCATTGCCGCCGAGCGTCAAACACCCTTGCGCGGCCAGGAGCGGCGCCATCATGCCGGCCTGCCTCAAGCGTTTCTTCGTTGCGCAAATGCGCTCATGTTTCTTGTTTAAAACTGGGCTTTTCAGGAGGCCCTGGTTTGCGGCGTCGACAAGATCGCTGAAGTCTAAACCGGCAGTTTGATCGCGGGCTGCGAACTCAAAACTCATCGTAATCCCACATGCAACTAATGACGCAAACAGGATTGCAACGTAGCGGCGGGATGGAAAAAAGTTGATTGAACCGGTCGTTAAAATTGTTTCAGCCTTTACGGTTTTATGCGGACTATAGCCGATATTACACAGAGTTAATCGCTGTTTCACACCTTAAGCGATCGATGGATCATTCGAGCGCATCAGCGACCGGCCCGTCAATATTTATTGACGCGCGTTAACCATCCTGCGGCGCGATCATTCTCTCTCCATTGAAGTGACGCCAAACAGATTGGCCGAGGCAATCCCGCGCTCGATAAAGCGTTGCCTGTCGGGTTCCGGCGTCCAGCCCAGCGCAGATTTCGCCGCATCGTTGTAATAGGGAGACAATTGCGCGCGCGAATTCCAGTCGCGGTAGCTGGGTTTGGTCAACCCCTTTTTTCGCGCCACATGACGCTTCAACCAGTATTTGAGCACATCCGCGGCGTAATAGGCCCAGATCGGCGTTGGTTGCGCGCGCATTTTTACGCCATAGGATTTCCCAATCGCCTCGAAATAATCGCGCGCCGACAGTATCGGATCGCCAATCAGATTAAATGACTTTCCGATTGCCGATTCTGTTTCCATCGCCCGAACAAGGCCGTCCGCCACATCATCCACAAGAACAAAAGGCATGGTGTTCTTGCCATCGCCCCACAACTTGCACGCGGCGGCGCCGCGCCACATGGCGACCCCCCAATGCTGCAAGGGCCCGCCCTCGCCAATGACGATGCCGGGACGCACAATCACCAAAGGCAGTTGACGCGAACCCGCCAGCGCCTGCAGCTCCGCCTCGCAGGCTGCTTTGGACCGGGCATAGAGATTGCGCCGTTCAAGGTCGTGATCAAACGGCGTTTCCTCCGTGATCGGCCGTTCCGGCTTGGAGGCGTCATAAGAATCGATGGTGCCGGTATAAATGAGGCGGCCCACGCCCGCGTCGAGACAAGCCTCGCCAATACGGCGCGTCACTGCTACATCATTTTCAAGATACCCTTGCCAGTTAGCCTCCGTTGCTTTCGCAAGATGAAACACGGCGTCGACGCCGCTCATCGCCTTTCGCAGATCGCTGTCGGACTGCAAACTGCCCGTGACAACAGATATCCGATCATCATCGCGCTCAAACCCGGCGCCCTTCCCGCGCGAGAATACGCGCACGTCATAGCCGCGATCGGCTAACGCATTACATAGCACCCGCCCGATAAACCCGGTGCCACCAATCACAAGGGATGTCTTACCGTTCCGGTCTGTTGTCTGAGGCGACACTGGAACAGTTTTTTCCGCGAAATGCGGGCGGGCCCTTTCCACCGAGGCTTCGATCATCATCGCGACGTCTGTTGCTAATTTTGCGGAAAGACGGTGGTCAACCGGCGCGTCATTGCGCAGCGACGTATAAAAACTGTCAATCGCACGCTGTATCGATAACCCATAAGGCGCAAGGGCATTCAATGACGTGAGTTGACGAAACGCGTTGGAAACTCCTGTGCTGATTGCCTGTTGCGCGATGGAGAGCTGATGCGCCAGCGGCGCCAGCACGATGTCCTGCATCGATGCCTTCGCAACGCGATAGGCGTCCTGTGCAAAATCATACTCGGCGACCGCGCCCAGGCCCCGCAACCGCACGCTGCGATTATCTTCCCCCTCAATCAGGGACAGATTGATCGTCACCGATGCGCCCTTGGCGACGCCGCAAATGCGCCAGCTTTGATAATGGGTGACGCCGCCGGGGATGAGGATAGGATTGCGCAGCGACACCTCTATATCGGTCAACTCGCCAAAGATGTCAGCGACAAACGCAAATAGATGAGGCCCGATTTCCCACAGTAAATTTTCGGGCGCGCGCAACATCCAGAGACCAAACGGACCGGAGCGCAGCGGCGGCAACGGCAACTGCCAGTTCACTTCAATACTGTCCACGGGCCCGATTTTTCGATCCGCAATGTCGGCCTTCAGCTGATCATAGGAGGGCAGCATCAAAAAGTTGTGGTTGACGCCTAACCGCACTTTCGCGGTGCCGGCCAGTTCATCCAGCCGGCGCGCATCGCGCGCATTCAAGGTGAATGGCTTTTCAACAAAAGCGGCAAGGCCCGCGCCAATGATTTTTTCCGTCACTTCCGCATGCCCTTGCGGCGGCGTCAGAACATGAACGCTGTCGGCGACGCCCGCACTGAGCATTTCATCCAATGACGTAAAAACTTGCTGAGCGCCATGCGCCGCCGCCAACCCTTCGGCTGCGTCATGCGAGAGATCGCATACCGCGGTCAACTCAACACCTCGCGCACGACGCAATGCGTCCGCATGCCAGGACGAAATGTACCCCGCGCCCAGCAAAGCCACTCTTGTTGGTTTGTTTTCCATTGAGTTTCGCCCGCGCCGCGCCCTATTTGTATTCCACGATTTTCACCGGCTCGCCGCTTGCTCTTTTCCACCTGTACCGAAGCATGCCGAGGAGGTTTGGAAATTTCGACAATGTTAAAAACACTGCGCCCAAAGTTGCATGCGCCGGCGCCGCTCCATTGCCCACCAAACCGGCGCGAGTCCTGACTAGCGACATTGGGTAAAGAAGTAGCAAAGCAAGGGTGATCCCTTGCGTGAAAGGCGCGCCAAGCAGAGCCGCCGCTGGAAGAATAAACCCCCAGCCCCACGCGCGGCGCCGCTCGGCTGAAAAGTACCCCGGATGAAGCTCGCCAAGCTGCGCATAGGCGTGACCGGCCCGGACCATCCGCCGCCACCACTGCCCGAAATGGCGCATATCAGCGTCATGCAGGCACATATCGTGGTCGATGCGATGAACTCTGGCGCCTGTCTTTCGCAACCGGATGCAAAAATCATCATCCTCCGCCGCGATCACCGCCGGATTAAAGCCCCCGGCTGCGCGAAACCCTGACGCCTTCACCAAGAAGATGCCGCCGCACGCCGCAATGTCGCCAAGCGGGCCATCCCACTCCAGATCGCAGAGTCGATTATAAATAGTGGTGTCTGGATTGCGTTCCCGGCACCGGCCGGTCACTGCGGTGATCCCATCGTCGTTTTCAACCGCCGCCAGCGCCGCCGCGACGAATCCGTCAATAAGTTCACAATCGCCGTCGATAAACATCACATAGTTTGTATCCGGCCATTGCTCCATCAAGAGCGCAAAGCCTTCATTGCGGGCGCGCGCTGCCGTGAAAGGTTCGTGCGGATCAAGCGAGACGACGGCCGCGCCGTTCTCACGCGCGAAAGAAATGCTATCATCCCTTGAGCCGGAATCGACATATACGATGCGATCGCCGGCCCGTTGCAACGAGGCAAGGCAGCGTTTGAATCGCTCCCCCTCATTACGACCGATAGCAACAAAGCCAACGGGGCGCGGCGAGTTCACTCTCCCGCTCCATCGGAACCGCCGCGGGTAGGTGTCCAGCGTTTTGTACTATCCCTTCCCTTCGCGCCAAAAACATTCAGCTTCGACAGCAGGAATTGAAACCCGCCGCCCAGCGCCGATAGGGGTAACGCTTCTCGGCCAAAAGCTGACCATCCCAGGATCACTGAAAAAACTGTGAGCGCCAGCGCGACAAATGCGAGCGCAAAAGGCGCCGCCGCGCCGGTCGCCAACCAGCCGAGAAGCGACAGCGCATTCACGGCCAACAGGAATGCAGTAAATACCGTCAGTGGAGGGATCATCAGATCAAGCGCCAGCGCCACCTGACGCCAGCGGCCACGACCAATACCTTCAATAAAGGACGTGACTGCGGTTTGCGCCGCATATCGGATCGACCCAATTGACCATCGCGCAGCTTGACGTGTTTGCGCTTGCTCGTCGTTGGGAAAAGTGCTGGTGACAATTGCGGGGGCGTGGAAAACGGGAGCCGCCTTATTTTTGACGAGTTCCATGCTCAGCGCCAGATCTTCGACGATTTCACCGGAAGCAAGATCAAGATCGGCAAGCACGCGCCACGGCGCGGCGAATCCTGCGCCAGTAAACCGGGTGACGCCGGCGAGCTTGAAAAGCCCGCGCATCCGAACATTGTTCATGAAAAGCCAGGCGAACTCGGCAACCTGCATTTTCGGTCCGGCCTGCCCCTCCGCGTGCATTAGATAGAGCGCCTGCGCGGGGCGGCCGGCCCGCTCCGCCGCCGCCACAACGCTTAGCAGAGCGTCTTTTGAAAATGCGCAATCCGCGTCCGTGAACACAACCAGCGCCGGCGGCGCGTCGCGCAACCAATCCAGCCCGAACTGAAGTGCATAGCCTTTGCCGCACCGTCCTTCGTCATGACGCTCAATTACCTCGGCGCCGTTTCCGCGCGCGACGGCGCCTGTTTCATCGGTGCAATTGTCCGCAACGATCAGCAAACGGTCACAGGCGCGCATTTGCGATTTGATGTTAGCGATGGTCGCTGCAATCACCGGCGCTTCATTATGCGCCGGGACGATAACGGCAAACGGGGCGGGCGGGAGTGAGGCCGGCTCGGCGTCAACGTCTCGTTTGCGGAAGGCCAATACTGCCGCAACCGCTTCGAGATACAGCCAGAACGCCAGTACAAATGCGATCATCGAAAACGCGGCAATGAAGACAAGAACAAGAACGCTCATAGCGATATTGTGACCTTATGTCTTACGCGTCGGTATCAGCGTGTCCGGGAAGGCCGGTTACCGCCAAACCAGAACCGAAGGACGCCGAAAAACTCCGGGAACCGGCCCAAAACAGCGCCGAACGCTTCGCCCCATGACGCAAGCTGAAATGGGCCGCGCCGCAGGAGGCTCGCGAGAATTTTCAGCCCGTAAACGCCCGCCCCGATGACCAGCAGTCCGGCGGCGACCAGCGTCGCCGGGGTTAGCGGCGCCAATTGCGAAGCGGCAAGCGCGCCAAGCCCCGCCGCCAGCAGCACAAAAACAGGGAACGCTCCGCCCCAGAG
>JBCBSY010000163.1:0-5218 GCA_039818925.1 Pseudomonadota bacterium
CCGCGGCAGTGTCGCGGCTCCTGCCGAATACAGTGCATGTGTCGGTGCGCGAACGCGACCCGGCCGCCGTCTGGCAGCTTTCGGGCGCGCTCCACCTTATTGACGACAAGGGTGCGATTATCCGCGAGGTCAATGCTTTTGAATATGCTGACTTGCCTTTGATCGTCGGCGCGGGCGCGCCCGCCGCAGCGTCAGAGATTCTGGTTGCGCTGCATGACGAGCCAGAGCTTCAACGTCGCGCTTCGGCGCTGATCCGGGTGAGTGACCGTCGCTGGAATTTGAAAACCAAGGACGGCGTCGATGTAAAGCTGCCGGAGCGGGGCGTCGGCGACGCAGTGACCTATCTTTCACGGTTGCATGACAGGACAGGATTGCTTGACGAACCGCTCGAATATGTCGACCTTCGCAATCCCGAAAACTTCGTCTACAGAACAAAAGGCGCGCTTGAAATCGACAAGCCGCTGGGGCGCATAGAGTAAATCGGACGTGGTGAAAAACCCAAAATCCCGCAAACGCCGCAAGGATGACGCCATCGCCGCCGCGCTGGATATTGGCGCGTCAAAAGTCGCGTGTTTTGTTGCGCGCATCAATCAGGAAACCGGCCACGAGCCTCGCGCTGAGATTATTGGTGTCGGCTGTCACGGCGCCCCGGCGACCGCGCGGGGCGGCGTTTCGGCTGAAACGCTCGAAAACGGCATCCGCAATGCGGTTGAGGCGGCCGAACGGATGGCGGGCGAACATGTGAGCCAAGTCATTGTCGCGACGCCCGGCAAACATTTGCGCGCACGCCGGATTGGCGTCGATCTGGAAATCGCAGGCGGCGTCATCACGCAGGAAGATGTCAATGACAGCCTGGCGGAGGGAGCCAAGATCGCGACGCCGCCAGACTGCGCTCCACTGCATGCCATGCCCATTGGTTTCAAGGTCGATGGCGAGGCCGGTCTTGGCGACCCGATCGGGCTTTGCGGCAGCGTGTTGTCGACCCAGATGTTCGCGGTGGGCGCGCGTCAAAGCTATCTCGACAATCTTGCGGATCTGATCGGGCGCTGTGACCTGAAAGTCGAGGAATTCGCCGCCGCGCCCTTCGTTGCTGGCGAGGCGGTGCTGCTCGAGGATGAAAAGGAACTCGGCGTTCTGGCGATTGACATCGGCGCAGCGTCCACAGGATATGCGGTTTATGACAATGGCGCGCTTGTTGAGTGCGGCGGCGTGCCGGTGGGCGGCGGCCATATCACCCGCGATATCGCGCAGATATTCGGTGCGCCGCTGGCCCATGCGGAGCGCGTAAAAACTTTGTATGGCGCGGCGTTGATCGGGCCGGGCGACGAACACCGGTTTGTGGATTTCCCGCAGCTCGGCGTCGCCGGGGAAAGCGTTCGCGCGAGCCGGGCGGATGTTTGCGAAGTCATTCTGCCGCGCCTTGAAGAAATATTCGAGCTTGTATGCGACCAGTTGCCGGATGATCTGATGCGCCGGTCGGGATTGCGCCGCGCAGTGTTGACCGGCGGCGGCTCGTTGTTGGTCGGCGCCCGCGAAGTCGCCGAACGCACGCTGCTTATGAAAACGCGCCTCGGCCGTCCCGCCGTGATCGCCGGATCACCGGAGGCGGCCTCTGCTCCTGGCTTTGCAGTCTGCGCCGGCCTTATTCAAAATTACGCAAATTTCGGCGGAAATGGTGAAACGGGTCTTGGCCTTTTACACCAATCACCCCAAGCAGGGATGACATCATCCGTGCTCGGCGGGATTGAATCCTGGTTGCGCGCGAAATTTTAACCGGCGCTTTTGCGTAATCGTTTCCGCGATTTTTGGAAGAGCGTCTTCAATCGAAACCGGTGCGTCTTGGAACTCTTAAAAAAGAGACGAAACCGGGAGTCGTTAAGAGCCTGTTAACCATTTGGAAAGGGTTCTGAACGATTCTTTAACGACAGATTAACCAAACGGGAGAGGGCGCCCGAACGGCCCGGAACCTTGCGCATTATCGGAGACACCCATGCCACTCAATCTTAGCGTGCCGGAACTGACAGAACTGAAACCCCGCATTACCGTCATCGGTGTCGGCGGGGCGGGCGGCAACGCCGTCAACAACATGATCGAAAGCCAGCTCGAAGGCGTTGAATTCGTCGTCGCCAACACTGATGCGCAGGCGGTTGGGTTGGCTAAGGCTGAAAAAAAGATTCAGCTTGGCGTGAAGACGACGCAAGGGCTCGGGGCTGGGTCCATTCCGGATATCGGGCGGGCGGCCGCCGAAGAGTCGCTTGATGAAATTCTCGAGCATGTCGGCAATTGCCATATGCTGTTCGTCACGGCCGGCATGGGCGGTGGCACGGGGACGGGCGCAGCGCCTGTGATCGCGAAGGCGGCGAAAGAACGCGATATTCTGACCGTCGGCGTTGTCACCAAGCCATTTCACTTCGAAGGCGCGCGGCGGATGCGCCTCGCGACCGCCGGTATCGAAGAACTTCACAAGCATGTGGACACGCTGCTGATCATTCCGAACCAGAATCTGTTCTCGATCGCAAATGAGCGCACCACATTCCATGAAGCTTTCGCGATGGCTGATCAGGTGTTGCATTCGGGCGTGCGCGGCATCACCGATTTGATGGTGATGCCAGGTCTCATCAATCTTGACTTTGCCGATGTGCGCACGGTGATGAGCGAGATGGGCAAGGCGATGATGGGAACCGGCGAGGCGGAAGGCGAAAAACGCGCCATCCAGGCGGCCGAGGCGGCGATTTCCAATCCATTGCTCGACGAAGTTTCCATGAAAGGCGCCCGCGGCGTTCTTATCAACATTACCGGGTCAATGGATATGACGTTGTTTGAAGTTGATGAGGCCGCAAACCGCATCCGCGCTGAAGTCGACCCTGACGCCAACATCATTGTCGGTTCGACCTTCAATCAGGACCTGGAAGGCAGCGTTCGCGTCTCTGTTGTCGCAACCGGGATTGACGTTGATGAAAAAGAAGGAACGCGCCCCCAAATCAAGATCAACACGGGCGCGATTGCAAAACCGTGGCGTGAGCCCGTTCCGGTTGATGCGCCTGCGACACCAGCCGCCGCTGCGCCAGCGGTGTCCGCATCCGTTCCGCAAGCTGCGCCCGCGCGGCCGCAAGCAGCGCCGACAGCATCGGCATCGGCCCCGGCCGCCAATCCTGTTGGCGATGTGCATGAGCGTATTCGCAAGATGCTGACCGAAGGCGCCGCGGATCCGCGCCAGACGCCGGCGCCGCAGGCTGCCCCGCAGTCGCAGCCTCCATTGTCACAGCCATTACGCGCCGCTGGCGCACCGAGCCGTCGTGGGTCGGAGCAGCAACGATCAGATCGCCAGCCCGGGATCAATCCATTTCGCAGCGCGCAGGCGCTTGGCAAACACTCGCTCGAGGCGGCGGTGGACATGTTTAAGTCACTCGGCGGCGCGGAGGACAACCGCGATATTGCGCCGCCGCGCGCGCCCGATGTCGTAAGGCCTGCCAGCCGGGCGCCGAAGGGTGATCTCTTTGACGATCAAGACGATGCGGATCTTGAAATCCCGTCTTTCCTCCGTAAGAAAAAGACGGGCTAAGAAACGCCTCTAAAGCCCTGATTTCCAAAAAACAATCGCATCCTTGCTCTGTCTTGGGTGCGATTTTCTTTTACGCGCAATTGCGAAACAGGCAGAATCTCCGGCTATCATGGCTCATGCGTAATTTTCGCATCCGCAAGAATCCGCTATGGTCTTTGCATCGGTCCGCAGCCGCGCTGCGGGCTCTAAGGGGGACGCCGGTGCTGATGGCGTGCGCCAGAACCGGACGAGTGAGAAACCCATGAGTAATCCCGCACGCCAGCGGACAGTATCCTCACGTCTTGAGTTTTCGGGGGTCGGCCTTCACTCAGGCGAGGAGTGCCGCATTAATTTGTGTCCTGCGCCACAGGGCGAGGGCGTTGTTTTCCAGCGCGCCGATCTCCCGGCAGCGGACGCAATCATCACAGCAAAACCGGATAGCGTTGTGCGCGCACGACACGGCACCTGCCTCAGCAATTCGGCTGGCGCCAGCGTAGCAACGGTGGAGCATTTGCTGGCGGCGCTCGCATTGACGGGTGTCGACAATGCCTTGATTGAGGTGGAGGGGCCGGAAATTCCGATTATGGACGGCAGCGCCGCCGCCTTTGTCGCAGCGATCGCCGATGCGGGCGTGACCCAGCAGGCGGCTTTACGAGAACCCTTCGTCATTGATGCGCCTTTTGACATCGTTGATGGCGACCGTTCCATCCGCTTCGAGCCTTTTGACGGGCAGCGCATTGAGATCGAAATTGATTTTGGCGACTGCATGATCGGACATCAGATATTGTCGCTGGATTTAGGCAATCCGGAAGATCTGGTGAAGCTTTCTGCTGCGCGCACCTTTATTCGGTTGAGCGAAGTGGAGGCCTTGCGGGAGGCGGGCCTCGCCCGCGGCGGAGCGCTCTCCAATGCGATTGTGGTCGACGGCGATCAGGTGCTCAATGACGAGCCATTGCGCGACCCGGCGGAGTTCGCCCTGCATAAAGCGCTGGATTTGGTCGGCGATCTTTATCTGGCGGGCGCGCCCGTAGTCGGACGCATTCGGGCGGTGAAGCCTGGTCATGAACTCAATACACGCGCCGCCGCCGCCCTGATGGCCCGCGCGGGGGCAGATCTCGGTTCGGTCCGTGCCAGCGCTTGATCCGGGCGATTGCGGTCGGGCGGTTTGACAGGCCCATAGGCTGGCGCCTAAAACCCGAATTACCCATTGGCTCTGGGCTGAAAGCGGTTCGGAGCGCGTCCTGGAAAGGCTGTCGCCTCGTGAATATTCGATCTGCGCCCGTCGTCAAATTGCTTTGCCTTGTGTCTGCCTGTTTTGCGATTGCTGCTTGCGGTTCTTCCGGAAGCAGCAAGGAAAAATTTGCTTATGTGGAACGACCTGTTGAGACGCTCTACGCGAATGCAACGCGCGAGTTGGAGCGACGGCGTTATGACATCGCCATCGCCTATTTCGAAGAAGTCGAGCGACAGCACCCTTATTCCGCATGGGCGCGCCGTTCGATGTTGATGAAGGCTTTCGCTTATTATCAGGGTAATGACTATGACGAAGCAGTCACAGCGATTGATCAGTTCCTGTCGCTGCATCCCGGCAACAAAGATGCGGTTTACGCTTATTACTTGAAAGCGATGTGTATTCCTGATCGCGACCAACGTCGCGGATGCGCTCATAAAAACACA
>JBCBSY010000164.1:0-5209 GCA_039818925.1 Pseudomonadota bacterium
CAGAGCGGCATGGGCAGCCTGATCATCTCATCGCTGGTTGTTCTCGTGTTCTCAGCGGTCACCGCTTACGAGACCCAGGCAATCAAATCGTTTTACCGTGAAGGCGGTCAGATGAATGATCGCGCATCTATCTTCGGCGCCTTCATGCTCTATGGCTCCTTCGTGACATTGTTTGTGCACATCCTGAACATCCTCGGGATCATGCGCAGCGAGTAAACGCCGCAAGGCTACACCGATGAAACCCCGCCTCATGAGGCGGGGTTTTTTGTTTTGTGATCGGATGTCAGATATTGCGAATTGCTTCGCATCGCAGCCGTGCCTAGAGTTCGCGTCATGTCAGTTCGAGATTGTTATGATTTGCCGATTATCGGGGCGGACCCTCAGGCCGCCAGTGGATACGATCATTACGTACGCGAATTTCTAAGCTACGGCTCCGACCTGCGATCGCTGTTTGACGTCGCCGACGCCAACCCGCATGCGCCGTTGTTGAACGCGCACGCGGCGGTGCTGCACCTGGCTTTCGAAGGGGCGGAAGGCTGGGATGCAGCGGGGCCTTATCTCACCAAAATGCAGGCGCACGCCGCATCCGCGACGGAGCGCGAACAACTGTTCTGCGCCTCCGCCGAATGCTGGGCGGCCCATGACTTTCCCGGGGCGCTCGCTCATCTTGATGAGCTGACGGTGCGTTGGCCGGCGGATTTGTGCGCGCTAAAATGGGCGCAGTATCACGCGTTCAATCTTGGCGATGCGGCGGCTTTGCTGCGTCTGGGCGAGCGCGCGCGGATTGTCCACAAAGACGGGCCTTTCGCCCATGGCATGGCCGCTTTTGCACTGGAACAAAACCACCTACTGCGCGAGGCCGAAGACGAGGGCATGCGCGCGGTTGAAATTGCGATCGACGACGCATGGGCGCATCATGCGGTTGCTCATGTGATGGAAACCGAAGGCCGCGCCCAGGAGGGCGCGCGCTGGCTCGATCATTGCGCACACACCTGGGACAAAAAAGGTGTTTTCATTCGCGACCACAATTACTGGCACGCGGCGCTGTTTCAGATCGCCATGGGGCGCACGCAAGCCGCGCTCGCGCTTTATGACGACAAGCTGTGGGGCGCCTGGCCGGAATTTCCGCAGGAACAGATTGGCGCCGTCTCGATGCTGTGGCGACTTGAATTGCGCGGCGCGGATGTTGGCGGGCGTTGGGCCCCAGTCGTGGAACAGGCGCGCGCGCGGATCGGCGAGCACATTTTTCCGTTTCACGATCTTCACTATCTTTACGCCCTTGCCCGTGCCGGCGCGCCAGGCGAGGCGGACCGTTTTATCGAGTCCCTCACGAAAAAAGCGGCGCTCGCGCAAAGCGATGTCTGGGGCGAAGTTTGCCTGCCTGCGGCGAAAGCGCTGACGGCGTTTGCAAGAGGCGAGGCGACAACCGTCGCCGAAGAGTTGGGACCCATACTGAGCGATTTACATCGCATTGGCGGCAGCCATGCGCAGCGTCACGTTTTCGTGGAAACCTTCGAAGCGTGCCTGGGCGATCTAAAAGATATGCGCACGCATTAAAGCGTGTCGCGCAAAAGACACGCGAAAAATCAAAGACCTGAAGCACGTCACCTGAATCCGGTAAAACCAGACGTGCTTTAGTCCGCCATCATCTTGCGCACCCGGCTTAACGCCATCAGCGGAAAGTAGTGCCGGTAGAGAGTGTAGTTGATCATGAAAGCGCGGGAGAGTTCCGGCCCTTGCTTGAGGCGTTCCTGCAAGAGCGGATCGTTGAGCTTGATGGTCTGACCCACGCCGTATCCGGGAAACCCCGTACCGGTATATTCAGGCTCTTCCCAAGTGCCTTCTGTCTGACGGTCGATCAGGAACTGAACCCCGTCTGCAATAGCGCGTTCGTCGTCCAGCCGGCCAACCGCCGCCAGCCCCATCAGCGCCCAGGCGGTCTGCGACGCCGTCGACTTCCCGCGGCCCATCTGTTTGGGGTCCATATAAGAAGCACAACTCTCCCCCCAGCCGCCATCGTCATTTTGGTGCAGGATCAGCCAGTCAGAGGCCTTGCGGATATAAGGCTGGCTCATATCCTCGCCGATCGCTTCAAGCGCGGGAAGCACTGCGCCCGTTCCGTAGATGTAATTGACGCCCCAACGGCCGAACCAGGCGCCATCCGCCTCCTGCTCGGTTTTGATGTAGTCGAGCGCGCGGACCATGGACGGGTGATCCTTGCCAATCCCGAGTTTACCGAAGGCCTCAATGATGTGGGCCGTAACATCGACGGAGGGCGGGTCCAGCGCTTCACCAAAATCACAAAACGGGATCTTGGTCAAAATCTGCTTGTTGTTGTCTTTGTCAAAGGCGCCCCAGCCGCCATTTTTGCACTGCATCCCGATGAGCCAGTTAAGACCCTTTTCGATCGCGGCGTCGATGCCCTTGGCTTTCCATTTGGGATCATCGCGGAACGGCGCCAGTGCGATCAGCGCAACCGCAGTGTCATCCGTGTCAGGATAAAAATAGTTTTTGTATTCAAAAGCCCAGCCGCCAGGTTCCAGCTTCGGGCATTTCACTTTCCAGTCGCCTAGCCGCAACACCTGCTGCGCCAGCACCCAGTCAAGCGCTTTTTCGACTTCCACGGCATGGCGATCATTGAGATCGCCGTCTTCGAAGGCCAGCAACGTCAACACCGTGTCCCACACCGGACTTGTCGAAGCTTGAATCCATGTCGCTTCGCCAACATCTGTGCGCCAGCGCGGATCATCAAGCGCGCCAAGACCTTTGGCCATCACTGAATGATCCAGCGCATAGCCTTCATTATAGAGCGCCATCAGGGAATAGATCCAAGGCGGCTGGATGCCGCCCCATACGCCGTCGGCATCCTGATGCTGAATGATCCATTCCACGGCGCGGGAAATCGCGCCATTACGCAAAAGCCCGACGCCCGCCGTCGCGCCAAAGCTTTGAAGACCATGCAACGCTTTATCCGCTGTCAGGAAGAACCCGTCCCAGAAATCAGCCCCCGGTTTTTTGGGATAGGCATAGTCATGTTTTTCACGGCCATTGGGGAATAACTCGTCAAGACGACGCCCCGCCGGCAAGGGACGTGACGGGCGCCGCGCCGACAAAACCGCAATCGGCATCAGGGTCGCTCGCGCCCATTGCGCGAAATTGTAAATCGAAAACGGGAACCAGTTTGGAAAGAAAATCACTTCCGGCGGAAGGTTCGGAGTTTTCTCCCAGGGAAACTCACCGATCAATGCGAGCCAGTAGCGGGTGAACACCCGAATGTTTTGCAATCCGCCTTTTGAAAGTATCCATTCCCGCGCTTTCGCCATATGCGGCGCGCTCGCCTTATCGCCCACGACGCGCAATGCCGCATAGGCTTCAACGGTTGTGTTAATATCGCCCGCTGGCGCCTCATGATAAATTTGCCAGGAACCATCCTCGCGCTGTGTTTCGCGCAAGGACTGCGCAAGGCGCGGCATGAGGTGATGATGCTCAAGCCGCATGAACCACAGGCTCAAAATCCACTGCGCTTCCATGCACGCATTCGATTCAAGCCGGCCGACCCAATAGCCCTCGGGCTTTTGCCGGGCAGCGAGCCAGTCAGAGGCCGCCTCAATCGAAGCGCCAAGCTGGCGGTCAAAATTGGAACGCCCCCCGGTGCTTGCTTGCTTGTCGTCAAACATCCCTAACCTCTTGAAGAAGGGCGTTTCTTAGCGTGGACGCGGCTCTACGGCTAGACCTTGACGATGCGTTGGGCTGTCATTCCCGCAAGCATGGCGGCGATGAACGCCAATGGCGTAAGTCCGCCTACCGCCGCCGCTGAAATCGCCGGTCCCGGACATAGTCCGGCAAGTCCCCATCCAACGCCAAAGAGCCCGGCGCCTACGAGCAGCGGTCTGTCGACGACGGTCTTGGTCGGCAACTGGAAACGCTCATCAAGCATCGGCTTTCGCCGAAGCAGAACAATCCGGTATCCGATAAATGCGGTGATTAATGCAGCCCCCATCACAACCAGAAGGCTCGGGTCCCAGTTGCCGGCGACATCGAGGAAGGCGATAATTTTTTGTGGATTGATCATCTGCGAAACAACAAGTCCAAGCCCAAACAACAAGCCAATCAGAAATGAAGATGCAACCCGCATTTTTTAAAATCCTAAAAGATGGTTCACGACGAAAACCGTAAGAATTGCAGTCGCCATGAATGTCATGGTCGCAGCAATGGAACGCTTTGAAAGCCGCGCCATCCCGCAAACCCCATGGCCGGACGTGCACCCCTCCGCCAAGCCGGGCGCCAAAGCCAACCAGCACGCCGCCGATGATTGTCAGCCATAATGGATGTGGAAATGTCACTGCAGGCTTGTCAATGAAAACCCAGGCGATGATCGGCGCCGTAAAAAGCCCGAGAATGAATGCGGCGCGCCACGCCCAATCGCCGGTTGCAGGCGTCAGCGCCCCGGCGACAATTCCGCTGATGCCGGCGATGCGCCCGTTGAGCGCCATGAAAAGGACGGCGGACAGGCCGATCAGAACGCCCCCGATGGCTGCGGATACCGGTGTAAAATTTTCCATGATTGCCTCCACGCAAAACTTAGTTGCGGTTCTTGATATAAGATACATATCAATTATGTTAATTGACAAGTAACAGTGACGGACCCATGTCAAAACCGCTCAAAATCGAGGATTTGAAGGCCCGCGCGGAGGATGTTTCCGCACTCCTGAAAACACTTTCTCACGCGAACCGCCTGCTTGTTGCTTGTGCGCTGACAGAAGGCGAAAAGAGCGTGACGCAGCTGGAAGAGGAAACCGGCGTGCCGCAACCTCACCTTTCCCGCGACCTCGGGCGCTTGCGCGACGCGGAACTCGTAACTGCGCGGCGCGAATCAAAAAACGTTTTTTATTCGCTCGCAGACGACCGGCTCTCCAGCCTGATTGATGCGCTTTGCGCAGCCTTTGGTCCGACGACAGCAAAACCCCGAAAAAAGGGCGCAAGACATGAAGCCTGACGTGAAAACATTTTTCGATGAAGCAACATTTACGGCGACTCACATTGTCAGCGATCCCGAAAGCAAATCATGCGCGATCATTGATTCTGTCCTCGATTTTGACCCGGCATCCGGGCGAACCAGCAGCAGTTCAGCGGACAAGGTCATTAGTTTTGTTGAAGACAATAGCCTCACAGTCTCATGGATTTTTGAAACGCATGTTCACGCTGACCA
>JBCBSY010000165.1:0-5191 GCA_039818925.1 Pseudomonadota bacterium
ACCCGGCGCTCGCCGGCTGGGGCGGCTTCGGCGTGGTCGTGCAAGCCTATCAGCGGCGCGCAACTTTTGTGTTGGACTGGCTCGCGGCGCTGTCCCGCGAGACCGGGCGGCGGATTATGGTGCGGCTGGTGAAAGGCGCCTACTGGGACGCGGAGATTAAACGCGCGCAAGTCATGGGTCTCGAAAGCTATCCTGTCTTCACGCGCAAGGCGTTGACCGATCTCAGCTATCTCGCCTGCGCGCGCAAACTGTTTTCCTCAACCGACGTCTTCTATCCGCAATTTGCAACCCACAACGCGTTGACCGCAACCATGGTCCAAACCATGGCCGGCGACTTTGAGGATTATGAAATCCAGCGCCTGCACGGCATGGGTGAGGCGCTGCATGACAGCCTGATCAAGGCGGGCGCCCGATCGCGCATTTACGCGCCGGTTGGCGGCCACAAGGAATTGTTGCCCTATCTTGTGCGCAGGCTGCTTGAGAACGGTGCGAACTCATCCTTCGTCAACCAACTGATCGACCCCGATCTTTCGGTCGATGATGTTGTTGCGGACCCGCTCGAAGAGATCGCGGAATTTAAACACTTTGCAAATCCGAATATCCCAGCCCCGCGCAATTGCCTCAACGGCGCGCGCCTGTCAGCGAAAGGTTGGGACGAAACGCATCCGCCAAGCGCGCAAGAGTTTTCTCCGGACGCACGAAAGCCTTTATCACCGGTCGCCGCCCGTCCGATCATAGACGGCTCTTTGATGTCGGGCACGGCTGTTCCGGTCACCAACCCGGCAATGAGAGACGACGTGATTGGATCGGTTGAGCCGTCCAGCGCCGCGGACGTCGCGCGCGCTTGTGAAGCCGCGGCGAGATTTGCACCGGAATGGGCGGCGACACCGGTGAAAGACCGCGCAGAGTGTCTCCGGCGTGCTGCAGACGCTCTCGAATCGCGCGGCGATTATTTTCTGGCGCTCGCCGTCTTCGAGGCCGGCAAGACCTGGCCGGATGCGATTGCGGAAGTGCGCGAGGCGATCGACTTTCTCCGATATTACGCAAACCAGGCGGAAGACCTGTCTGCTGCGCCACTTGGCGTCATTGCTTGTATCTCGCCGTGGAATTTTCCGCTCGCGATTTTTCTGGGGCAAGTCAGCGCCAGCCTCGCCGCAGGAAACTGCGTTCTTGCCAAACCGGCGGAGCAAACCCCGCTCATCGCGTTCGAGGCGGTTCGACTGTTACATGACGCGGGCATTCCGCCAGGCGCGCTGCACTTTCTTCCCGGCGATGGCGGCGCCGTTGGCGCTCCGCTCGTTGCCCATCCGCAAATCAATGGCGTTGTTTTTACCGGCTCTACGGAAGTCGCGCAGATTATCAAACGCAGTCTTGTCGAAAGCGGCAAACATGACGCCGCGCTGATCGCAGAAACCGGCGGCATCAATGCGATGATTGTCGATTCCACGGCGCTGATCGAACAGGCGGTAATGGACGCCGTCGCGTCCGCCTTTCAAAGCGCAGGCCAGCGATGCTCCGCCTGCCGCGTTGTCTGTGTCCAGGAGGATATCGCCGACCGGTTTAATGAAATGCTCGCCGGCGCCATCGCGGAACTTTTTGTCGGCGATCCCGCCGATCTATCGACCGATGTCGGTCCTGTTATCGATGAAGAGGCGCACGCTAACATCAACCGTCATCTTGACCGCCTGCGCGTTGAAGCAACGCTGATCGCGCAGGCGCCGGATATCATGCAAAATGTTGACTGCGCGTTTGTTCGACCGATTGCGTTTGAAATCCGCAATCTGTCAGACCTAAAACAGGAAATATTCGGGCCTGTGTTGCATATTGTGCGGTTCGCCGCACAAGACCTTGGGGCGCTGGTCGATGACATCAATGCGCTTGGCTACGGGCTGACGCTTGGCGTTCACACCCGGATCGACGAAACCATGGAACGGGTCGCGCGCCGGGCGCGCATCGGCAATGTCTATGTGAACCGAAACCAGATTGGCGCAGTTGTTGGCGTACAACCCTTCGGCGGCGAAGGGCTTTCCGGAACGGGGCCGAAGGCTGGCGGCCCGCATTACCTCAACGCGCTGATCGAACGTCGCCGATCAGAAACTGGAAATCCCGCATCGATTATTGAAAGCGAACTCATGTCGAGCGAGCGCGCGGCGCTTGAAAGCGCAGCCGGCGCCTATCGTCCCTGGACCGCCAGCGACCGGCGCGAAATTCTAACGGCCGCGATGGCGCGGCTTCAAAATTTGCAAGCAGACCTCCAGCGCGACATCGAGACCGCCCTCGCGCAATTTGCGACAAACACGGAGCTTCCCGGTCCTACAGGCGAATCCAACACGCTGAAACTGCGCGGGCGCGGCGTTGCGCTTTGTCTTGGCGGCGCCGACGCAATGAGACAAATGTTGCTGGCGCTTTCTGCCGGCAACACGGTCATTGCGCATGAAAGCGATGAAGCAAAGGCGCTGATCGGCGCCCTATCGACCGTCCCGGCGCCAAAGAGGCTTGTCTCGACTATTGGCGCCAGCGCCTCAGAGGGCCTCCTTCTCGATCCACGATTGCGCCTTGTTGTTCATGACGGGGACAACACCGCCCGCGCCGCACTGGAAACGATCCTCGCGCGCCGAAAAGGCGCGATCATTCCGCTCCTGTCCGGCGCTGACGCGCCCTGGCGCTTCGCCACGGAGCGGACCTTGACGATAAACACCACCGCAGCGGGCGGTGATGTAAGATTGTTGTCTCTTGGCGAATAAGGTTAAGCTCGCCAGAGAATTAGCAGAAGCTGCGACATTCATCGCACATCAAGAGCGGTTCGCCGCAGCACGCTTGCGCAAGGCGGGTTCTAAGGCCTTTTTCAATGAATAAACCCGAGACAAACACTATGAGCGCCATCGAAGCTTCCGGAGCCGCAGGTCCTTTTATCGATACGCAAGGACGCAGCCGCGCATGGATGAACTGGATCTTCGCCGACAAGGCGCGGATGTTCTGGATTTTGCAGATTACCGGGTGGCTTGGGTTCTTCGCCCTGCATATTTTGAGCGTCTCCACCTTTGTCGCGGGCCGATCGACGGACTCGCTGCTTTATTCCGTCGCGTCTTCGCTCATCGGCTTTTTGACCACCAGCGTTTTAGCACGCCCGGTTTATCGCTTCGCGCGCCGCCAGGGCCCGGCGGTGCTGCTGCTGCTCGTCATGACCTCCACACTTTTGATGGCGGTCGCCATGTCGGCGATGAAAGCACAAACATTTGGCATTTTGTTTGGCAACGCCTGGATGGATCTTCGGGGCGCAAGCCTTGGCACCACCAACTATCTGTTGCTGATCGTTCCCGATTTGCCGGTGAACCTGTTCCTGCTGGGGTCCTGGGCGGGGTTTTATTTCGGCATCAACTATTATTTGAAGCTGCGCAATGAGATGGAACGCGCGCTTGTCTCTGCGCGGCTTGCCGATCAAGCGCAACTGAAAATGTTGCGCTATCAGCTCAATCCGCATTTTCTGTTCAACACATTGAACGCGATCTCAACACTGGTGTTGGAACAGGACGGAAAGCAGGCAAACTCTATGCTGACCCAGCTTTCGGCGTTTCTGCGGTATTCGCTCGACAGCGATCCTTTGCAGAAAACAACGCTTGCGGAGGAAGTGCGCGCGCTTGAACTCTATTTGACCATCGAAAAAACGCGTTTCGCCGACCGGCTGAATGTCACCTTCGATATTGATGACAACACCACAAGCGCGCAGGTGCCGTCGCTGATCCTGCAGCCAGCGATTGAGAACGCCATCAAATACGCGATCGCACAGATGGAAGCCGGCGGTGAAATCCGCATTACAGCAAAACGCGAAGGCGGGGCCTTGTGCATGTCCGTGTGCGACAACGGGCCAAACGCACCGGAAGATCCGACAGCTTTGTTGCGCAATGTGAAAACCGGCGTCGGCCTGGTCAATATGCGTGACCGGCTCAATTATCTCTATCAGGACCGTGCAAAGTTCGAATTGCGCCATGTTAGCCCACAGGGCCTGTGTGTGGCGCTTAGAATTCCGTTTGAAACCAAAGGGGCGTCAAACTCATGAGTGACGAAAAAATACGGGTCATCCTCGTTGATGACGAGCCGCTGGCGTTGCGCGGCTTGAAGCTTCGCCTGGAAAATTTTCCGGAAATCGAAATCATTGGCGAGTGCGCCAACGGCCGCGAAGCGGTGAAAGAAATAAAGGCGCAGTCGCCGGACCTTGTCTTTCTCGACATTCAAATGCCGGGCCTCGACGGCTTCGGCGTCGTTCGGGCGATGATTGGCGCGCCGGCGCCGTTGTTCATCTTTGTCACCGCCTATGACAAATACGCCATCGACGCGTTCGAAGCGAACGCGCTCGACTACATCGTGAAGCCGGTCGAAGAAGAGCGTCTCAGCGACGCCCTGCATCGCGCTCGTGAAGCGTTGAAGAGCAAAGCCGCCGCGGGCCGGGAATCAAAACTCATCGAGATGTTGGCGTCCCTGTCCGACGACGATCGTGACCGCATCAAGGAATTGATCGCCGATCCCGCCTGGTCGGAGAAACAGCGGTATACTGAACGGCTGTCATTCAAAGACGGTTCAAAAGTTGTGATGCTCGACGCCCATGAAATCGAATGGATCGATGCGGCTGGCGATTACATGTGCATTCACGCAGGCGGCAAGACCCATATTATTCGCGAAACCATGAAAGCACTGCAAACACGGCTTGACCCTGCGCGTTTTCAGCGGGTGCATCGCTCGGCCATCGTCAATATCGACCGGGTCAAGGAACTCCACCCCCATTCCAATGGCGAATACTTCCTGATCCTCGACAATGGCGCGGAACTGAAACTGTCGCGTTCATATAAGGACGTTGTTGCACGCTTTCTTTAAGGGGGGTTTCGCCGACTTGCTGCGTCCCGTGCTTTGAACTTTCGTGAGAAAGTCCTAATGAGTGCATGACGTCAGTTTTCGGAGGAGCCTCATGCGCGACTACACAAAGTTCTATATCGGCGGCAAGTGGATCGAGCCCGAGGGGGCGAAAACCCTGGATGTCATCAACCCGGCGACCGAAAAACCCGCCGGGCGCATCAGCCTTGGTGGCGCGGCCGATGTAGACGCGGCGACAAAAGCGGCCCGCGCTGCTTTTGAAAGCTGGAGCCAGTCGACCCGGGAAGACCGCATTGACGTGATGACGAACATCGCAGGGCTCTAT
>JBCBSY010000166.1:0-5183 GCA_039818925.1 Pseudomonadota bacterium
CGAGATGCTCATTCGAGTGGCGAGGGAAAGCGCAGGGCTTAATTCGTGGACAGATGAAGACGCTGTCTTCGCCAGTCAATTTTATACCGATGAACAACAGGAATTCTATCGCGGCCTGAAAACGTCTCCTGATGGACAGGCCAGAATAAGAGATGCGTGGGAAGCATTGATCGAGGATATCGAACAGGCCAGGCAGAAAAAGCTAACAGCGCAGCAGGAAACGAGCCTTGTTGAGCGCTGGCGTGAAGCCATGGCTGTTTTTACAGCGCACGAGCCGGCGCTGGAAAAGGCGACGGACGCGTGGATGGAAGCCGGGTTTGCAGATTCGAATTATAGAAACCGCATGCCTTTTTCCGAAGATACGTGGCGATTCATGAAAGGCTTAATCGCAAGATACTAACCAACGCAAACTATATGGTGAATTTGCAAGTCGCTCTTGCACTGCCCCTTGGGGCCAGCCCTAACCTTGTTTCAAAGCGTTCCAAAGGGGCTGTCCCGATGAGAAATAACACGGCTGAGAAACCGCAATGGTTCATCGCAAAAATAGCGGTGATGATTTGGGTGATCGACATCATTATCGTCGGCGTTGCGCCGCACTTCTTGATGGCGGAGTTTGCATTCAGCACGTTTGATTTGCTTCTTGCTTCGCAGATCGTCGCCTCTGCTTTTATTATCGTTGTGCTGGGATTGACCGGCCTGTGGCGTGAATTCGGCTTCGTTAAACCGCAGGGCTTAATGTGGCTGGCATGGACGGCGCCGTTCTGGCTTTACGGCCTGTCTCTTGTTTTCATGCCTGAAGCGCCGGGCCCCGAGACTATGCGACAGCTTGCATTGTTGATTGGCTTGGCGGTTATGGTCGGTTTCTCAGAAGAAGCCATATATCGCGGCGGATTATGGGAAATTATGCGCCCTTTCGGTGTTTGGCCGACTGTGTTGATGACATCCATAATGTTTGGCGCCGTCCATCTCGTCTCGCTGTTTTGGGGCGCGCCATTGATTGTCGCTCTGTCTCGCAGTTTTTATGCTTTTGCAGCGGGGCTAATATTCGCGGCGGCGCGATTGCGATCCGGGTCGGTGCTTGCCCCCATGGCCGTACACATTGCGGTTGACGCGCTGGCTTTCGCAATATTTGGACCGACGATTTTTGAAAATCAGGAGGAAGCTGATGAATCCTCCGTCCTCTACGCTATGATTGGCTTTGCCATTGCCCCAGGCATCATCTTCGGCCTATGGGGCCTGTTTGCTATTCGGCGCATCCAGCACTTGATCGCCAGGGATGTGCAATAGGGAAGTAGCTTGGTTTTATTCCGCCGCCTGCGTTTCAGGCTGTTGCGACACGGAGCGTCTGCGCCAGGCGCGTCGCCAGCTTCGCGGCCAGAAATGAGATGAGATCGGAATAACCGTCCGTTTCAGGAAAGGTTTTCGCTTGTGCAGTCGAGCCGGCGCGGCGTCATTCGCCGTCAGGGTTTCGTCAGTACTCTCATCTTTGTGCAAGTCCCCAAGCGGCGGTTCGTCATCGGCAGGGATGGCTTTTGGCGGGTCAACCGGCGTTGGCGTCGGCATCGCCTCGGGCGCTGGCGTCGCGGCTGCGGTCTTTTCCGCTGAGCCTTCAACGGCTGCCAGTTCGGCTTTTGCATCGCTACCGTCCTCACCGTCGGCGGATGGCGCTGGCGGCATCGGCGGCAGGTTGAGACCTGGCGGTGCGATTGGTTTTTCCGGCTCGCCCAGAAGCGCCGGCGCGCCGACGCGAATGCCGGGCTGGAAGTAAGCGCCGGCCGAGCCGCCCATCTTGGCGATCCCGGGCGCGCCTGCGGCGCCTGCCACGCTTGCTGCGACTTGCTGCGCCGGGACTAGCTGTTCGCCGATTTTCTCTTGGGCGGCGTCCTGCTGGATTGCACCTTGTTGCGCCATGGCGCGTTCGATTGTGGACGGGGCATTCTCTTTCGCCGCGTTTTCCACTTTGGCGCGGGCCGCGATCAGCGGCTCCTCGATTTCCTGTTGCGTAATGATCAGCGGGGTTCCTGATGCGGCGCTGTCTTTCTCCTCAGAGTCAAAGGCGCGACTCAAGCGTTCTTGCATTTCCCGCGGCGCAGGGGCCGCAGCCACGTCATCAGGCAGGCTCGTCGCCGCGTCGGCAGGACGCGCGGCCTTGGCTTTCGCTCGCTTGATGGCTGCAGCTTTGCGTGCGGCTCTGGCTTTGGCGCGCTTGGCGAGGATCAGCGCCTTGGCCTTGTCGCGGGCTTTGGCTTTCTTGTCCGCCTCAGACTCCTCAGCCGTTTCGTCGGCCTGCGTTGGCGCCTTCGGCAGGTCTTGTCCGGGTTCAGACTTGTCCGCGTCTTTCGCTGACGCCGGCGCGTCATATTGGGCGACCCGTTCATTCAGGCGTTCGAGAAGCGCATCTTCAGTCGGGGATTGTGCGTTATCATCCGGCGTTTCGGCAGCTGGCTGCGCCGCCGGCGCCTCGGTGCGGAACAGCGCCGTCAGATTTTCTGTGCTCAACGGCTCAAGTTCCAGCAGGGCGCGCACTTCATTGATGCGTTGCGAACGGAACTCCTTCAGATCGCCCACCTTGCCGAGGTGATTTCCTTGCGCTGCGGTAAAGCCAAGTCCGCGCAACGCTGACAGCGACGCCTGATCTTCAACGCCAACCGCCGTTATGGCGGCATTGGCTTTGTTCGCGACATCGAGCAGATCAGCGATTGCCGACAGGCCGGGCCCGCGCACTGTACGGGCAAACCGCAAAATCGCTGAGCCGCCGGTTTTGATTTCGTCGAAAGGGAAAGGGTCCAATGATCGAAGAAGATCATTGGCCCGGCCGCGAACCTCGATCGCGAGACGCGCGCCGGTGGAGGAGAGGCGCTCAAAATGCGCTTTCGCGACATCGATCGGCATGTCGACCTGCGGCATCGGGCATTCGAGCGTCACCAGATCCGGCGGAAAATCATTGTCCCGCAAGAGCTTGGCGAAATGTGTGGTGAAGGCGTCGTCACTGAGATCGCTCAGCGCCAGATTGACGGAGAGGCCCGGCGGCCACGGGCCGCGCCAGTCCATATAGGCGCGAAGGGCGTTGGCGAGCACATAACGCGTCAGCTCGCTCATCCGCCCCTGGCTTTCAAAGAACGAAATGAAGGCGCCGGGCGGCAACAGACCGAGCTTTGGATGGCGCCAGCGGACAAAGGTCTCGACACGCGCCAGAGCGCCATTGCCAAGGTCAAAAACTGGCTGGAAAAGGACTTCGAAGTCCCTGTTCTTTAAGGCATTGTCGATGTCGACATTGGAGAGCCGAACTGCCTGTGCGCCCATCCTCAAGCCCTTCCGTCAGCCATTATGGCCGCGACCCCGGTTAACGTTCCGTCCATAATCCTTGGCGCGGGTTAATTCTCGCTGAACGGCGCCGGTCATTCTTATCCAAGCGGCACCATGCGGCGATTCAAGCGGGTAGGTAAACCGTTAGTTAACGGCTGGCGATTTCAGCCGCTGCGGTCAATAGTCAAATTGCTCCCGCAAAATGCGCTCGTCCAGAGATTGTCCCGGATCGAACAGGAGCGTCATTGAAATGTCTCGTTTTCCCCAGGCTTCGACCTGAACCACGTCGCGCACTTCCTGATTGTCGGCGACGCCGGAAACTGGCCGCTTTTCGCTTTCCAGCGCTTCAAACAAGACGACAGCGTCATGCGGCAGGAGCGCCCCGCGCCAACGTCGCGGCCGGAACGCGCTGATCGGCGTAAGCGCCAGCATCTGCGCGCTGATCGGCAGGATCGGCCCATGGGCGGAGAGGTTATAGGCGGTGGAGCCGGCGGGCGTCGCCAACAATACGCCATCACAGGTCAGCGATTCCATGCGCACCTTGCCGTTGACGGAAATCATGATCCGCGCCGACTTCCGCGTCTCGCGGAAGAGCGATAATTCATTGATCGCCATCGCTGTTTCTACACGTCCGTCTATCGTGGTGGCTTTCATCACCAGCGGGTGGATGATCGTCGGTTCTGCCCCAATGATTCGCTCGGCGAGCCCGTCCAGCGCCGCGTCATTCATCATGAAACCGACCGTACCGTGATTGTAGCCATATATCGGTTTGCCGCTGGTCATATGCGCGCGCAACACGTCCAGCATGAAGCCGTCGCCGCCGACAGCCACGATCACATTACAGTCATCAACCGAGGACTGTCCGTAACGCCTGGTCAGATCACGCAAGGTTTCCTGCGCCGCGGGCTTTTCACTGGCGAAAAAGCAGATCTGGAGATCGCGGGGCGCAAGCCCCCCCTGTTTGAGACTGGCGCCAGGATTTGCATCCGCCCCCTGCTTTCGGGTTATGATACGCTTTCCCGCGCGATGACCGAATAACTTCATTAGAGCCTCATGCCCCTCGATCTTCCTGCCGTTCCTGACGCCGCGACCATACTCGAAACCCTTCGCCGCGTCAGGTTCGCCAGCGAAACACTGGCAAAGCCGCTATCGCCCGAGGACTGCATGCTCCAATCGATGGAGGATGCGAGCCCGGTAAAGTGGAATCTGGCGCACACAACCTGGTTTTTTGAGACCTTCATTCTGCTGCCGTATTCGCCGGGTTATGAAGAATTTCACCCGGATTTCGGCTATCTTTTCAATTCCTACTATAATCGTGTCGGCGTCATGCACCCCCGTCCAATTCGCGGACTTGTCTCAAGGCCTTCCCTCGAAGACGTTAAAGCTTACCGCATGCATGTGAACGAGGCGTTGATGCGTTTTGTCGAGAAGGCGGATGCGGAAACCCTTGAAAACGTCTCGCTTCTGTTGGCGACGGGCTGCGCGCATGAACAACAGCATCAGGAATTGCTGCTCACCGATCTGCAGCACGCCATGTCAGTCAATCCCCTGAAGCCTGCCGTTTATAAAGAAGACGACTGCGGGGAGAGCGCCGCGACCGCGTTGGAATGGGTTCGCCAGCCCGGCGGTCTGGTGGAAATCGGCGCTACTGGCAAAGGCTTTGCATTCGACAATGAGGGCCCGCGCCACAAGACGCACTTGCTTCCTTATTTTCTCGCCAACCGGCTGGTCACCAACGGTGATTATCTCGGCTTCATGGAAGACGGCGGGTATGACAATCCCGATCATTGGTTTTCCGACGGTTGGGACATCGTGTGCCGCGAAAACTGGAATGCACCTTTGTACTGGCGAAAAAAGGACGGGGCGTGGCGCCAGTA
>JBCBSY010000167.1:0-5169 GCA_039818925.1 Pseudomonadota bacterium
CGAATATCGATTAAGCGGGCCGGTAAGTTCGTACGAAATCGAAGGTGATTCGTTTAGGCCTCAATTGAATTTGCTAAAACTTTATTGTGCAATCTGGGGCTTTGACGTGCTGTTGAACTGCTTCCAAGAATTTTGGAACGCGAGAGCGAAATCGCAGCGCCGCACGTAGAGAATTGATTTTATTAAATTAAATGGCTCCCCGAACTGGACTCGAACCAGTGACCCGCTGATTAACAGTCAGCTGCTCTACCAACTGAGCTATCGGGGATCGCCGTTGGAACGCGGCCTATAGCAAAGCAGGGCGTCTGAATC
Organism: Pseudomonadota bacterium; assembly: GCA_039818925.1. Classification (GTDB taxonomy): domain Bacteria; phylum Pseudomonadota; class Alphaproteobacteria; order Caulobacterales; family Parvularculaceae; genus Hyphococcus. Next base: position 313 of record JBCBSY010000167.1, read on the forward strand.
TACTGCCTTTTTGTGATCGGCTGGATTTTTTGCGGCGGGTCTTGAAGGAAGGCAATTCCGGGTTGATTCGTGAATGGGCCGGCGCAGGCTGTTAACGTTTCTCGCGGCGTCAGCCCCTCGCCGCATTTCCTTTTATTTGCCGGCTATTACAGGCGCTTTTGTGTGGCAGGCGTGCGCGTTTGAAGCTCGTCAAGACGGCGACCGTAAAACAGAGACGGCCGCGTTTGGGGGAAACGCGGCCGGTACTCACTGTCGTGGGGTATGGTGGGGTATCTTCTCGGGAGAAGATATTATTAATATCTGAGCAAGGTCTTAATATAAGGTTAACAAAAAACGGGGCGGAAGACCCCGTTTTTTGTTATTTTCGGCTCGCGGCTAGGATTTGGCTCGCTATTCGGCCGGATCCCAGAGGGGGTTTCTTCGTCCGTTGCCGGAAAGGTCCTTTTGCTCGCCATGCGGGTGTGATTCGGCGTAGTCGCTCTGTTCAGAGGCCCCGTGACCCAGCGCAGGCTGTTTCTCGCCTGTCCATGCCCAGCGATAGAACCGGGCGATATCCGCGCCAACCGCATACATGGCCGGCACGAATATCAGCGTCACGAAGGTCGCGAAAAACACGCCAAAGGCCAGCGACACGATCGTCGGCTTGAGGAATTGCGCATCCGTGGACTGTTCGAACATGATCGGCAGCAAGCCCACAAAGGTTGTGAAAGAGGTGAGCATGATCGGCCTGAAGCGCCCCACGCCCGCCTTGACGAGCGCCGCGAAGGCCCCTTCGCCCTGACGGCGCAGCCTGTTGACCTGATCGATCAGCACCAGGTTGTCGTTCACCACCACGCCCGCCGCAGCGCCGACGCCAAAGAAAGAGAACAATGCGAAATCCAGTCCGAAGATTGCATGTCCGAAAGCGGCGCCCATAAAGCCGAACGGGATTGCGGTCATGATAAGCGCCGGTTGCCAGTAGGAGCTAAACGCGATTGCAAGCAGCATATACATGGCGAACAACGCAACGGCGTAAAGCTGCAGGAAGTCGCCGAAAAACTCGGCCTGCTCTTCCGCGTCGCCGCGCTGTACAAGCGAGGCGGTGGGGTGGCGTTGCTGCCATTCCGGCACGAACTCTTCGCGGTAAATTTCCATAATCGCCGCTCGGTCGGTGCCTTCGCGCAACTCGGCCGTGATCCGTGAGGAACGCTGGCGGTCGCGCCGGTCGATCCGTTTAAAGCTCGGTGCGAATTTCGCGTCCGCCACCGCCGTCAGCGGCACTTCACGCCCGTCGGCGGTGCGGATGCGCATAGACTCGATAGTCGTCAGCGATTCCCGCGCCGATTTCGGATAGCGCACCATCACGCGCACATCCTGTCCGTCGCGCGGCAAACGTTGCACTTCTTCGCCGAAAAACGCCTGCCGCACCTGGCGGGACACTTCAGCCAGCGTCAGGCCGAACCGTTCGGCGCCCGGTTTCAGTTCGATTTGCAGCTCCGGCGTCGCGGATTGCAGGTTGTTGCGAACATCGAACACGCCGGGCAGGGTGCGCAGGTAGTTCTGCAGTTCCACTGTCGCGATGCGAAGTTCCTCAAGGTCTTCGGCCTGGATGCCGAAGGAAAGGTCGGGCCCGCCATTGTTCTGTGTAAAGCCGATATTGATCTCTTCGGCATCCGGCACAGGTCCAAGTTGATCGCGGAACATTTCCGCAACTTCCTTGGTCGACTCGCTTCGCTTAGTGGCTTCGACAATGGTGACATAGGACGTGACTTCGCCTTCGTCGGCAGCGATGTAGATTGACTGGACATAGTCTTCATCACCGGCTTGGCCGAGATTCCTCTTCAGTTCGTTCGCAGCGCGCTCAACCTCATCATAGATTTGCATGGTGCGATTGAAGGACGACCCTTCGGGCAAACGCACATTCAGCGAAATAAAGGTGCCCTGGATTTCCGGCATGAATTTAAAAGAAATCCACCCTTGCGCCAGAAGCGCAACGGAAAGCGCAAAAGCGACAAAGAAACCGGCGACAGTGAAGTAGCGCAATTGCAACGCCATGCGAATGATCGGGCGATAGACCTTGTCAGCAAAGGTCATGATGCCTTCTGAGAACCCGCGTTGAAGCTGATAGTAAACGCCGCTTTTGTTTTGCGGTTTCAGATGCGCAAGGTGCGCCGGGAGAATGAAGAAGGCTTCCACCAGAGAAAAGGTGAGCGCATACATGATGGTCAGGCTGATCTGACGGGTGAACTGCGCTGTGCCGCCACCAATAAAGAGCCATGGCGAAAACGCGATCATGGTTGTCAGGACCGCGAAAAACACGGGCTTTAACACAAGCTGCGTGCCGAAGATCGCGGCATCCGCGCCGCTTTTGCCTTCTTCCACGGCGTTGTGAATACTTTCCCCCACAATGATGGCGTCATCGACGACCACCCCGATCACAAGTAGGAAGCCGAAAATCGACAGGAAGTTCAGCGATACGCCCGTCGCTGGCATGAAGATGAAGGCGCCGGCAAAAGAGACAGCGATCCCGACCGCGACCCATAAAGCGACGGCGGGGCGCAGGAACAGCATCAAAATAATCAGAACCAACAAGAGACCGATGGCCGCATTGGACGCCACCAGATTCAACTGGCCGTTAAAAGGCTCTGCGGCATCAAACCAGATATAGAGTGTCGCCTTGCCGTCGAGCTCTTCGTTTTTCTTTTCCACCCACTCATTCAGTGCGGCGGAAAGTTTCGTCAGGTTCGATGTTTCCGGCGACTGGATCGCAAATGAAATGGACGGTTGACCGTTTAAGGTGCGAATTTGACGGCGATCTTCAAAGCCGTCGACGACGGTTGCGACGTCCTGAACGCGGATGACTGACCCGTCCGGGTTCTGCCGAACGATGATCCGTTCAAACTCTTCCTCGGTATCGGCGAGCGCGCGCGCCGCGATTTGGAGGTTGCCGGTTTCGGTGCGTACCTGGCCGCCGGCAAGGTTCAGCGAAGACCCCCGAATAGCTTGCGCAACATCATCAAAGGTCAGACCGAAGCGCCGCAGCGCTTCTTCGGAGACTTCAATCGAGACTTCTTCCTGCATCTCGCCCCACAGCTGGACGAGCGGAGAGCCGTCCTCAAGCTGGGTCAGCTCATCGCGCAGATCGCGGGCGAGGCGGTTCAGTTCTTTGGTGGAAAGGTCGCCGTAGAGTCCGAGAAAGGCGCCGGGATCATAATTCGTCCATTGCGAAACAATTGGCGGAAAGGCGTCAACGGGCAGGGTGGAAATGCCATCGACCCGGTTTTTGATTTCATTCAGAAACCGGGTGGTGTCGATCCCGTCGCTGCCTTCGACGCTGAGCCTGGCGCTTCCTTCACGCGCGGTGGAATCGATGTGTTCGACGCCGTCAATGCCGGAGATCGCCTCTTCAATGCGCAGGATGATCTGCTCTTCAACCTCGCGCGGCGAAGCGCCCGGCCAGGCGACATTGATATTGGCGCCGGTGAATGTCGCTGAAGGGTTCAGCTCGCGTTCCAGGTTCATAAAGGAGATCGCGCCGGCGATGAAGCAGGCGAACATGAGCAGGTTCGCGGCGACGGAATTTTTCGACCACCATGAGATGAGTCCGTTCATGGCTATTCTCCCGAGGTCACGTTTCTGGCGCTGGCGGTGTTTTGTGCTTCGTCTGCGCTCTCGCCCGTGCTTGGCGTGTTTGTCACGTCGTCCGGATCCGTTGGGCTGACTTTGTCGCCGTCATCCGATCCGCGAAGGGGCGAGGTGACAATGCGTTCTCCGGGGGCAATGCCATTTGAGACGGTGATTGTGTCTCGGTCAGACGCAATGACATTGACCGTGCGGCGTTCCAACGTGTCGTCATTGGCGACGACATAAACTGTGTCGCGGCCGTAAAGCGCTGAACGCGGCACGACGATCGCGGCTTCGTATGGTCTGCCTTCAATGACGGCATCGACAAAAAGACCCATAGCGAGCGGCGTTCCATTGTCAGAGCCCTCGCCATAGGGATCATCGACGACGGCGATGGCGAAAACTTGTCGTGTTGCGGCGTCTATTGCGCCTTGCGTACGCGCGATCCGGCCGGTCCAAGTATGGTCGGCGCCGGCAATGAACGCCGACATTGAGACCGGCGGACCGGGACGCTCGTCAGTTTCAACAAAATCCAGCGGCAGGCCGAGACTGGCCAGGTCGTTATCTGTCAGGGGCAGGCGAATTTCGGCGACATCGGTTGAGAATATCCGGCCAAGCTGTGCGCCCGGTGAAACAAACTGGCCAACACCCGCAATACGCTCGCGCACCCGGCCCGGAAATGGCGCGCGAATTGCGGTGCGTTCCAAATTCAGCAAGGCGGCGGCGTAATCTGCCTGTGCGGCCTCGAAATTTGCACGCGCTTGCGCCAGTTGCGGCACGCGCAATGTCAGCTCGGACGCTGGTTCATCATTGCCAAGCTCTTCATAATCCTGGCGTGCAAGCGCCGCCTCGGCTTCTTCCAGACGAAGCGCCTGTTCGGCCTGCGCAAGGCGCGCCTTGGACGCAGCCGCCGCGGCGCGATAATCAGCATCCTCGATTTTGACCAGCAGATCGTCTTTCTCGAAGGCGCCGCCATTGACGAATTCGTCGGAGGTCGCAACCACGCGGCCGGAAACCTGCGCCGTCAGATTGATATCGGTGCGCGGACGCACTTCACCCTGTGCTGTAACGTCAAGTGTCACGGGCTGTGAGCGGGCGATCTGATAAAAAACGGTAGGCGGCGCAACCTCCGGCGTCTCTCGCTCCAGTTCCGGTCGCAACTGCCCTAAAATGCTGATGACCACGACCCCGCCGACAATGATGCCGATCGTGCCAAACAGCGTGAAAAATTTGCGCATCATAACTCTTACTTAC
>JBCBSY010000168.1:0-5157 GCA_039818925.1 Pseudomonadota bacterium
TTGGCTGTTTCGATATTCGCAAGAGCATTGTCGAGCGCGTGTTCCGGGAAGTTTTTGGCTACGATCTCAGCGTTGATCCGACAACGCATCAGGGTTTCGCCGTCGAAAAGTCAGAGCAAAAAACTTCCCGGAACACGCGCTCGACAATGCTCTTGCGAATATCGAAACAGCCAATGTTAAAGGCGGGCTTTTGTGTGGGCGCAAGGCGAGGCGCCGTCAGAAATTCGCGGTCCTCAAAATAAAAATGCAAATCCGCTTCATCGGGGTCGTCGACAATCTTCACATCGGCCAGCTGGCAGACCGGCCAGATCGCATAATAGGAGCGCGGCTTTTTGGGAAAGAAAGATATGCGCGCTCTGGGCTCTCGTCCACGCATGACGCGGGTGGCGCGAAGCGCGTTCACAAACCAGACAAAACTGGCGATCCGAACGGCGTCGCGGGCGAAGTCGGCGTTGAGGGGAATCTGTGCGCCGGTTTCCGTCGCAACAAGCTGGTTACCGTTAATTTTAAAGTCGCCAAAAATAGACATGAGCGATCCGACCACACCCCGATTAAAGGCCTAATCAACATGGCTTTTTTCCTGATGACAAGGAAATAAACTCTCGGTGAGGCGCAAAAACAGGGCTTGCGGGATGAACGGCGCGGCTTTTGCGACGAGCCGGGCATGTGTGCCGAACGTAAACAGAACCTTAATTTTCGTCTCGCAGCTTTCGCGGCGGCGTTAACCTTTCCGGCGGCCCTTTGCGCCGAACCTGCCGCGACAGCGGGGGGCGTCGCCATTGGCGACAGTGCGGGCGGGATTACGGATCGCGCTTATGTGGCCGCGCCGCCGAATTATCTCTACATCGTGGAGAAAGAACGCGGCAGTTTTCTTGATTGCGGCGAAGGTCGGGACAGCCGCGCTACCGATGAGCACGGCCGCGACATGGCGGCTTTGCGGTGCGGCGTGACGCTGACGGAAACGATTGTCATCCCGGCTGCGGCGTCAAGCGCGCGTATCATCGTTCACTATTAATTAGCAGCCATCAAGCAGCGATCGGTTTCAAGATCGCCGTTTTCGCCGCGGCGCGCCGCAACGGAATAGTTTTTTCCATAATCAAACGTAACGCCGCATTTGGCGTCGCTGACATCGTGCCAGACCGCTGTTCGCCCGGTGAGGCCGGCGTCGCTGGTCTTAACGTCAAAAATCGTCGCCATGCGATCCTCGACGGAACGCTGGTCAGCGCTGAGAATGACTCTGGCGTCAACCACATGGCCTGACAGGGTTACGTCCGGCTTTTCTTTCAAAGCCGGACAGATGCAGGCAGATTCATCCTTCAGCGCCGGGGGTTCTGTCAGGGGATCGGCATTCTGGAACGCGATCATGAAAAGCAACGCAAGCATACAACACTAAACCCTTTGTCCTTCGGTTTTTGTCTTCAGTTCTGATCGTTCAACGCTTCGAGCGCCGGGCGTTGACCGCTGATGTCATATCCCGCCGCCGCCGCTTCGGCGATGATCTCATTCGCTGCGCGTCCTTCGGTCGCCGAAAGGTAAGCACGCAGGATTGTCGACCGGGCGCCGGAGCGGCAATAGGCCAGCGCTTTTCCGTCGATTTCTTCTAACGCGGTTTTCAGGGCTGAAATATGGCCGGGGGAGATTCCACGGCCGTCCACTGGGATGTAGGCATAGGCAATCCCGGCGGCCTGAGCAGCGGCCTCGATTTCATTACTCGTCGGCTGACCGATCATTTCGCCGTCTGGCCGGTTATTGACGATCAGCGCGAAACCTTCTTTTGCGGCGCGCAAGACGTCGTCTTTGGTGATCTGCGGGGCGACGGAAAAACCGTCTTGCAAGGGGATAAATTTGTCGCTCATGAAACTTCCCGCTAGGTTGGTTCGGTTCCGTCATATAGGCGCAATTCACCACTTTAAACAGGCGCTCTGATGTCTTTACAACCCTTTCATCTGGCGATTCCCGTTGACGATCTTGATGCGGCCGAGGCGTTTTACGGCGAGCTTTTTGGCTGCCCGCGCGGGCGCCGCTCGGAGCGTTGGATTGATTTCAATTTTTTCGGTCACCAGCTTGTGACCCATCTCGCGCCGGAAGAGTGCCGGCGCGCAGAAACGAGCGACGTCGACGGCAAGCAGGTGCCAGTCAAGCATTTCGGGGTCGTGCTCGATGCTGTTGACTGGCGGCGCCTCGCGGATCGTCTTTCTGAGGCTGGGACCGCGTTCATCATCGAGCCTGGCATTCGTTTTCAAGGCGAGCCGGGAGAGCAAGGGACGTTTTTCCTGCTCGATCCTGCGGGCAACGCGCTGGAGTTTAAGTATTTTGAGGACATCAACCAACTCTTTGCGGTTTAGCGGTTTGTCAGATGACCCGTCGCTTGGTTGTCGATTTCCCCCTTTCTCATGCGTCTTTGTTTCAGCCGCGCCGTTGTAGGCGCTTGCTGGAGAGTATGGCTTGAAAAGCAGGAGAGAGAAAAATGCCGAACTATCTATTTGTGTATCATGGCGGGAAAAAACCGGAAACGCCAGGCGAGGTCGAACAGGTGATCACCGCATGGGGCGCTTGGTTTGAAGATTTGGGGGACGCGGTTGTCGATGGCGGCAATCCGGTTGGCGCATCGAAAACAGTTACGCCAAAATCTGTCGTCGATGATGGTGGTTCCAATCCGGCTTCAGGCTACAGCATCATCAGTGCGGGATCCATTGACGAAGCAACAGCGCATGCAAAAGGCTGCCCCGTTTTGCAAAGCGGCGGTAATGTTGAGGTTGCGGAAATCATCGTGATGTGACGCAAAAATCTAGCAGGCTGGCTGGGACGACCCAGTCGGCCTTTGTTGCGATCGGCGTCTAGCTGTCAGTCGTCGTCTCCGATGTCGCCCAGAGATTTGATGGCGATCCAGATATTCCAGAGGACGAATACGGCAAGCCCGAAAAAAATCAGAAACTGCCAAAAGCTCATAACGCAACTTATATGGGCGCGCTCGGCGCCCGATACAATCTGGCGTGGCGCAGATTGCATCACTTTGCTGATATGAAACCGCTTTTTTAGGGCGCGGGGAAGACGATTTCGCCGTCCACGACCGTCATCACAGGCTCCGCTGTCAATATTTCCACTTCTGGAATCGTCATGATGTCTTTGGAAAAGACGGTGAAATCGGCGCGCTTTCCCGGTGCAATGACGCCGAGACTGTCTTCCTGGAAGGACGCAATTGCAGGCCAGAGGGTGAACATTTTCAGCGCTTCCATCCGGTTTGCCGCCTGATCCGGCCGCCAGTTTTCGTCCTGGTATCCGTTGAGGCCGCGGCGCGCGACAGCGGCATAGAATTCGATGCGCGGATCGCCGCGCTCGACCGGCGCATCAGAGCCCCCGGCGATCATTGCGCCCGCATCAATGAGCGCGCGCCAGGCGTAAGCGCCGTCAAGCCGATCGGGCCCCAGCCGGTCCGGCGCAAAAAAGAGGTCGCCAATTGCATGGCTAGGCTGCATGGAGGCGATGACATTAAGGGCGGCGAAGCGTGGAATATCTTCCGTATGTAAAATTTGTGCATGTTCGATGCGCCAGCGCAGATCGTCGACGCCGGGATTTCGGGCGAACGCGTCCCGGTACCAGTCAAGCGCCAGCTTGTTGCCGCGGTCGCCAATCGCGTGGGTGTTGACCTGAACGCCTGCTGCAATCGCGCGATCAAAAAGCGCGGCAGCCTCCTCCTGTTGCAGTAGCATCAAACCCCGGGTGTCAGGTCTGTCGGCATAGGGTCTGCTAAGTGCAGCGCCGCGCGAGCCTAGTGCGCCGTCGACATAAAGCTTCATGGCGCGGGTGATGACCCGGCCATTCGGATTGGTTCGCAGGCCTTCCTGTTCGAGTTGCTCAAGACCAGATTGATTGACCGAGTTATAGACCCGCAGATCCAGCGCGCCTTCGGCCGACAAGCTTTCCATGATTGGAATGTCCGCAGGATCGACGCTCATATTGTGCAGACCTGTCCAGCCAAAAGACGCGTACACATTTGATGCTTTCGCATAAGCTTCGCGTTTGCGCGCTTCGTCCGGAGTTGCAAGCAAGCCGCTTACAAGTTCCATCGCCTTGTCGATCAGGATGCCGGTCGCGCGGCCATTTGCGTCACGTTCGATTTTGCCGCCATCCGGGTCAGGCGTCGCGTCGTCTATGCCCGCGGCGTTCAGCGCCGCAGAATTGGCGACCAGGGCATGGCCATCGGCGCGCACTAGAAGGACCGGAATTTCCGCGCTGACAGGGTCGAGGTCATCGCGGATCGGCATGCGGTTTTCGGGCCAGCCGGTTTCGATCCATCCGCGTCCGTAAACGGCTCCAGCTTCGCCGGCGTCTTGAACAGCATCTTCGACAATCGCCACCAGCGCCGCAATGGACCCGACGGTCTCAAGATTAAGCGTCAGCTCCCGCATGCCTATGCCAAGAAGATGCGCATGAGCGTCGGTAAAGCCTGGGAACATCGTCGCGCCGTCGAGGTCAATAATAATGGGGTCGTCGCCGGCGCCGGCCATGACAAGCTCTCGCGAGCCGACGGCGACGATCGTTCCATCGCTAACGGCGATCGCTTCCACCGTGTCGGCGGCTCCGCCGCCAGTATAGATTTTGCCATTCGTGAATATGGTGGCGCGCGCCGGTCCAGCATCGTCTTGGTTCTGGGAATCGAGCGCTGAGGGTGAACAGGCGGCCATCAATATGGCGGTCAACAAGGCGACGAGTTTGGCGGCTTTTGTCATGCTGGCGTTCCCAGTCCGGATTTGGCGTTTGCCTCGTCTACAGAGGGCCTGCAGCGTCGGCAATGTGCAGGGCGTGCGAATCACGATGATGAATTCGGTGCAAACGCTGTGGAAAACTGGGCGTTTCCGCCTGAAAATCGCCACAATTCCCGCAAAACGGGTGCTTTTGTCTTCAGGCGCGCCAAATTATTGCGATGCAGCGATTTTTTTATAGTTAACAAGCTTTAAACATTTGACATGATCCGGAAAAACCGGACATTGAACATGTCGTTAAAAGTGTTTTAACGAAACGTGTCCGGCGTTATCCGGATAACTAGTTTTGAGTGGGGGACTACCATGAAAACCCTTCGTTACATTGCAGCCGCAGTGGTTGCTGCGGGCTTTATGGCGGCTCCGGCAAACGCCACGGTCTTTATGTTCAAATCCG
>JBCBSY010000169.1:0-5149 GCA_039818925.1 Pseudomonadota bacterium
TCACAGCAATAGCCGTAAACCAAGAACATCAGATAAATCAGCCCCTCCGCCTGACCGGCGTATTTCGCATCACGGGCAGGCGCGACCGGCCCTATGCGTGGATTGCGCAGTTCGAACCTGTGCCGGAGAATTCATCGCTGCAAACATGTCCGCGCATAAGCGAATAAAACCAGCAATTTCATCACAGCCAAACGGACTCCCAGAGATCGCTTACCCGTGGGGCTGCACAATGAGACCAGAATAGGACTTTCTTGAAGCTGGCTCCTTTGGCAAAGCTGCTTGATTTGCACCTTTAGCAACGGACAAGCGCATGTCCGCTGCTACGCACAAAACTGAAACAACGCGATCACCAGGAATTCAGGCGCACGTATCCTATCCCGATACGCAATCGGAGAATTCGATAAAGTTCAGGAGGCGCGGATCAGGCTATTGATCGCGCTCGGCGAGAGCTTTCATTTTCGATGAAATGATCGTGGGGATGTCCGTATTTGGTTCTAGGTAATGCAAGGCGGAGCGCATCAATGGTGCGCCAGCCATCGTCAGGGCGCCACCATTCTCGCTTTGACCGGGTTACTTCCGTGATCCGGACGCCACCCATCGCGATAACGACTTGCAATGCGTGACACGCCGGCCCTTCGATATCGCCGCGGCTCAACGCGATCCAGAACGCCGCTATTTCCTCGAATCTGAGGGAGCAATCCCGCGCCCTAGACTGTGTCGGCCCGCCGAAACCCGTCGCCGAACGCTTTTGCGTCTGCGAGCAATTCACTCGCTTTCTTGCGCGCTTCACTTAAGGACTTGATTGGATATTGCCCGATCGAGATGCACCGGCCTCCGGATGCCAGTCCAGTCAGTACAGAGATTATTTTCGGCTTGCTAATCCGCACCCAGCGATTTGGGCAAGCGAGATCGACAAACTTTTATGTCTTGTCGAATGGCCTGGTGCTGCGAAGCCACCGGTTCGTAAAGGTGCGCTGGGCCATTGGCGAAGACTCACAGGATACACCAAAAATCGAAAGAGCATTTAAATGCGATGCTGGACAGAGCCTCAGAACTCACGTGTATAATAATATTCAACAGCTTATTGAATGGTGGAGGGGGCTGGATTCGAACCAGCGTACGCAATGCGGCCAGATTTACAGTCTGGTGGATTTAACCACTCTCCCACCCCTCCACGAGGCAAGCCAATCTGCGCATCGAAACGGGCCGGGAGATCCCAACCAGGATGGGCGGATGTGGCGGCTCTACGCCGGGCCATGCCCGGCCCCAGCGCCGCCGGGAGAACGGGGTCTATAACCGCGGCGCGCCGTCTCTGCAACCGCCGTTCTTGTCTGCCGGGCGATTTCCTGTTCCCACTGGCGCGCGAAAGCGCTAGGCCGACGCCATGAAAAACAAACGCGCGCCAAAGCCCTTAAAAGACGCACGGAAAAATCCGGGCAAGCGGCCCCACGCCAGCGGCCGGGGCGCGCCGCGCAAGGACGCCGGCGGGGTCTGGCTCTATGGCCGTCATGCAGTCGCTGCGGCGCTTGCAAACCCGGCGCGTGAAGTCAAGCGCGTGGTCGCCACCCGGAACGCGGCGGAGTGGCTTGCCGCTTCCAGCGCCGCACAAGGCGCCCTCGCCCGGCTGGAAGATGCGCGCCCGGAGGCCATCGACCATCTCCTGCATCAGGGCGCCGTGCATCAGGGCCTCGCCGCGCTTGCGGAAGATCTGCCGCACCGACGACTTGAAGACGCCTGCGATCCGGCGGATGCAAATCGCCCGGTGGTCGTTCTGGACCAGATCACCGACCCGCAAAATATCGGCGCGCTTTTTCGGTCGGCCGCCGCCTTTGGCGCGCGGGCGGTGATCGTGCAGGACCGCCGCACGCCGCCCCTCTCCGGCGCGCTTGCAAAAGCCGCCGCGGGCGCAATTGAGATTGTCCCTTGCGTCAGCGTCGTCAACATCGCACGTGCTCTCGAAGCCTTGCGAGACCTCGGCTACTTCTGCGCAGGTCTTGCCGGCGAAGCGGATGACGATGTGCGTTCGCTGCCGGCGGTGCCGATCGCATTGGTGATGGGGGCGGAGGGCGCCGGGCTGCGCCAGCTTGTCGGGGCGACCTGTGATGCGCGCTATCGCATTCCAATCACCAGTAACGTCGACAGCCTTAATGTGTCTAACGCCGCGGCAATTGCCTTGTACGAAATACAGCGCAACCGCTAGTCTGCGCCAGCCATGCAACAGGAGGCCCGTCATGCCCAAACCCGTTCTTTATTACATGCCCCAGACCCGAGGAGGCACCACCTTCTGGATGAATGAAGAGCTTGGTGACGTCTGCGATATCAAGCTTCTCAACCTGAAAGCCGGCGACCATAAAAAGCCCGACTATCTCGCGATCAATCCCATGGGCAAAGTGCCGTCGCTTACCCATGACGGCGTCGTCGTCACTGAAGCCGCCGCGATCTGCGCCTACCTTGCCGATGCGTTTCCGGAAGCGGGTCTGGCGCCGGCGACAACAGACCCAAAGCGGGGCGCCTATTACCGCTGGATGTTCTTCGCCCCGAGCTGCATCGAGCCGGCGATGATGGATATTTTCAACAAACGCACGAATGAAAATCCTGCTTCTATCGGCTATGGCAACGCCGATCAGGTGATTGCAACCGTAAAGACTGCGCTGACAAATGGTCCTTACCTTTTGGGCGATCAATTCACGGCGGCCGATGTGGTTTTCGGATCGACCTTGAATTACGCCATGATGTTCGGCGCCTTTGAAAAAGAAGAGCCCTTAACGTCTTATGTGGAACGGCTGATGGCGCGGCCCGCAGCGCAGCGCTGTAATGAAAAAAACGCCGCGCATATGAAGACCCTTGGCCTCGCGTGAGCACGTTTAACGTCGAGGGCGGATGCCAGTGTGGGAAAGTGCGATTTGCGACCACGGGCGATCCGAAATTTGTCGCCAATTGCCATTGCCGCGCGTGCCGCAGGGCAACCGGCGCGGCTTTTTCAACCTGGGTGGGTTTTACCGATGATAAGGCGCGCTGGTTGACGCGAGCGCCCTCGTTTTTTGAGAGTTCGCCGGGTGTCTCGCGCGGTTATTGCGCCGAATGCGGCACGCCGCTTACCTATGCCAGTAACAAATGGCCCGGCGAGATCCACTTCCTGATTGGCGTTTTCGACAGGCCAGATCAGTTTACGCCTATGGGCGACGCCTTTGCCGAGGAAGGGCTGGAATGGGCGCCGCGGGTTGCAAAATAAGTTCGATGCATTTTGAGGCAGTCATTTTTGATTTCGGCGGGGTGTTTACAACATCGCCCGTGCAAAACTTCGCCGCCTTCGAACAGAAAAACGGCCTGCCGGAACGGTTCATCGGCGGCGTTATTAAAACCAATATTCACGACAATGCATGGGCGAAATTTGAACGGGCGGAAATCTCGCTGGAGGCATTCAACAACGCCTTCGCTGCGGAAACCCGCGCCGCGGGATTTGAGATTTCCGGCGCAACGCTGATCAGTCTGTTGTCGTTGAACTTATATCCGGAGATGATTGACGCGCTCGCCCGCGTGAAAACAGCTGGCTACAAAACCGGTTGCATCACCAATAACCTGCCGAAGGTTGACTCCAAGGCGATGCTGGCGGCGGCGGAAAACCGTGAAACCGTGAACCAAATCTACGAAAACTTTGATCACATTATTGAATCGTCCAAGGCCGGCGTTCGAAAACCGGAACCGCGAATTTATCAGATGATGTGCGAAGCGCTCGACGCCGATCCGGCGGCCTGCATCTTCCTTGACGACCTTGGGGTTAACTTAAAACCGGCGCGCGCCATGGGCATGACGACGATCAAAGTCCCGTTTGGCGATGTCGCCCCGGCGATTGATGCGTTATCAACGCTGCTGGGCCTGCCGCTGCGGTAAACGCCCCTATTGAACGGGATCGATTGGCGTTGGCTCCGCCGCATTTTCGTCCTGTGAATCAGCCTCAAAATCGACTGCTTCGAGGTCAAAACAAGTCTCGCCCGGTCCTTGCGGCCGCGACAGCGTGCGGCGTGCCTCGCCCGCATTGTACCGGTAGGCTGGCGTGGGACGGCGCGTCCTTCGCGCATCATCATCCGGCCAGCCACGCGCGAACGTCGCGCACAAACGGAAACCGCTCGCATCGACGCGCTCATAACGATAGGGCTCGCCCGTTCCCGGATCATCAGGCGTTGCGCCATCGCAACCGCGGGCGACGGGCAGCCGCGCCGACCTCTCCTCCAGCGCCGCTGACATCGCCTCCAGCGTTTCGGGCGCGCCGCCGAAATAGGTTCGGTGACAATCGACTTGCCGCGCGATCTCGGAAAGATTGTTGATGCGTTGCTCATCAAAGCTGCGGGCGCGCGCTTCGCCCGGCGTGTCAACGCGCAAGAACGCCCAAAGCAACAGCGCGATGACGACCAGCGTCGACACGATGGAAAGAATGCGTCCGCCAATATCAACGCTGGCGCTTGTGCGTTCGGCGTCCCGCATGAAATTCAGGAGGATGGCGCCGGAGATGGCGGCCACCACCAGCGCTTTGGCGATGAACCGCGCCTGAACTTCACCGCCGAGAAAGTTATAAACGACCGCCACAAGATCGCCGATGAGCGTCAGCGCAGCAAAGATCAAGGTGATGTAAGTCAGCCAGGCGCGCACGCGCGAGATGCGCCGTTCCGGGTTTTTCCGCCGCGCCGCGCCAAGGCGCCAGCCAAGATAAAGAAAGATCGGATAACCAACCATCAATGATGCAATCGACCACCGCATGCCATTGGTCCGCCACGATCGCCAATCAGAGGCTAGCGGGTCAGCAAAGACATGATCGATAAAGGCAAAGCTTAGCCGTCCGACTTGAAGGGCGACCATGCCCAGCAGCGCAAAGAACACAATATAGAGAAACGCCTCGCGGGCGCCGCCAAAACGCCGGGGCCTTGGCACCGGGACGGGAAAATCGATATCGGCAAACCCGGCGAGTGCGTCTTTCACCTGATCTTCCGGCCAGCCCGCCGCCTGCAGGACACTGGCGATCTCCTCACGGCTTTGACCCTTTGAAAGCGCGTCCGCAACAAAGTCCCGCAACGTATCGGCAGCCATGAACCCCACCTTTCATTGGTGCAAGCAATACCCGTGCGATGGTTGTTGTTTGCTGTACAAGGGAAGG
>JBCBSY010000170.1:0-5139 GCA_039818925.1 Pseudomonadota bacterium
CATCGCGCCGCCGAGGATTTTGAGTTTTTCATTGTCCTTGGCGAATTTCTTGACGGCTTTCGCCGCCGCAACCGGATCTTCGGAGAACGCAATGGCGGTCGGCCCCTGGAAAAGATCCGTCAGCTTTTCGCTTGGCTTTCCAGAGATCGCGATCTTGGCGAGCCGATTCTTGACGATTTTCATGCTGGCGCCGGCCTCACGCAGATCACCGCGCAATGATTCCATCTCAGCGACAGAAAGGCCGCCATTCGCCACCACGACAACCGCATTCGCATCGAACACGCCGCCGATCCATTCGACCATTTCCGCCTTTTGGGTTCTGTCCATGAGGCAGGTCCTTTGGTTCAAGGTGAGATCTGACATCGCGCCAGACCCCGGATATCCCCGCTTTCACGGGGGGCTACAATTTGAGCGACAAGAACCGGAAACCAAAAAGGCTCCCGGCGCGATGGCGCTCGAAGAGCCTGTCCCAAAGGGTCTCAAGAAACCGGACGCAAGTCCGGCTGATCTTTTTCCCTCTGTCTATGCAGGAGATTAAGCGAGGTTTCCCTGGCGCCTGCAGTCTCGGACAGGTGTCATTTCGACCACGGCCGAAACGACAAAGGCAGCGTCATAGCGGGAAACGGCGGCAATGCAAGTCCCCACGACAACTATTTCGGGCTTATGCCGCGTTGCGGCTGCGGCGCGGCCGGTCCTGTCGGCGGCGCCTACTGTTTGCGCCGGAAGAAGCGTTGGCGGGTTTCGCCTTGCCCGGCTTGAAACTGCGTTTGGCTTTGCCGCCTTCTGGATTGGCGGCAGTCCCGCTGGATTTTGCTCGCGGTTTTCCCCGTGGCTTGCCAGCAGCGGGCTTTGCCCCGTCACCACTCTTCATGTCGCCGCTTTTCTGTGTCTGGCGCTTCCCGCCTTGCTTCAGCGGATCGCTCTGCTGGACTGCTCCGTTCGCTTCCCGGCGGGATCGCCGATGCGGACGGGCGCGCTTTCCGGCGCCGTTATTCCGGCCGCCGCGCGACGGACGGGACGCCCGGCTGTCGGCGGGAATCTCGCCGCTGGCGACGTCGATTTTCTTGCGCATCAGTTTTTCAACCGCGCGTAAAAGCCCGATCTCCTCCGGCGAACAGAACGCAACCCCCTCGCCTTCCGCCCCGGCGCGGGCCGTGCGGCCAATGCGGTGAACATAGTTTTCGGCGACTTCCGGCAAATCAAAGTTGTAGACATGGCTGACACCGGGAATATCGATGCCGCGGGCGGCCACATCCGTCGCCACCAAAACCCGCGCCTTGCCGCTGCGGAATGCCTTGAGCGCCCGGTCGCGCTGGCCCTGGCTTTTGTTGCCATGGATCGACACCGCATCGAAACCCGCTTTCACAAGCTGTTTCATCAGTTTCTCGGCGCCGTACTTGGTCCGTGAAAAGACCAGTGACAAATCACCCGGCCGTTCAGCGAGGCATTTTTTCAGCAAGGCTGCCTTGTCCGCCTTTTCTACGAAATGCACCGACTGCGTAATCTTGTCGGCGGCGCGCCCCACACGCGCGGTTTCAACGCGCACCGGATCGGTCAGATAACGCTGCGCCAGTTGTTCGATCTGTTTCGCCATGGTCGCTGAAAACAACATTGTCTGGCGCGGCGAGCCGACAAGCTGCGCGATTTTGCGCAAGGCATGGATGAAACCGAGGTCGAGCATCTGGTCCGCTTCGTCGAGCACCAGGAATTTCGTTTCATCAAGCCGCACGGTTCTGCGGTCCAGGAGGTCAATAAGCCGTCCCGGCGTCGCTGCCAGAATATCAACGCCATGGCGAAGGCTGCGGATCTGCATATTGATCGACTTGCCGCCGGTGACGCTTTCGATTTTCAACGGCCCGCCATTGGCAAAGCTTTTCAGGTTGACGGTCATCTGGTTCACCAGCTCACGGGTCGGCGCCAGGATCAATGCCCGCACGGTTTTCGGCGCCGGGCGCGAACGGTCTGCAAGGAGCTGCTGCACGAGCGGCAAACCGAAAGCGCCAGTTTTGCCGGTACCGGTCTGGGCAAGGCCCATGACGTCGTGTCCCGCCAGCACAAGCGGGATCGCCTGCACCTGAATCGGGGTCGGGTCGGCAAAGCCGAGCGCCTGAACGGTTTTCAAAAGTGTCGGGGAAAGCCCGAGGGCCTGAAACTCAGTCAAAATACTATCTTTCTGTCAGGCCGCCTTCAACGGCCTGCATTTCTTCATTCACGCACGGCAACGCCGCCAAAGAAGGCGCAGCTTAACGCATGCGTAGCGGTTGCGACCCAATCTCGCCCCGGACGGAATTGTCCCGGCAGGCCGTCAGATCGTCAGCACCCCGCGTGATTTGGGAACTATGTTTGGTCTTTTTTCGTTTCTCAGCGAGGCGTCCTCGCCAAACGATTTTTGCCCTTTATCCTTGTTATTCTTCAGGGCGCGGGCCTGCTCACGCGGCAGCCCGGTAAACTTACGTTGTGGGCGCCTCTTACGCTTTCCACAGCGGAATGCAAGAGGCGCCGGTTTATGTGGCGGGCCTGAAAGTCCGCGTTAATGATGCGCGTGGGCGCCGCCTTCTTTTTCGCGGTCCTCGATCTTGACGATCACTTCCATGTCTCCCGCCTTTTCAAAAGTCAGGGTCGCCGAAAAGGCTTCGCCGGCCTTGAGCGGCGCATCCATGCCGATCAGCATGACATGGTAAGCGCCGGTTTCCATTGACGTCCACTCGCCGGCGGGAACAGCGATCCCATCTTTCAACATCTTCATGGACGCAACGCTATCGGCGCTCATCTCCGTCAGATGCAGCTCCACATGCTCCGCCCGGTCTGTTGCAACGGCGATCAGCCGGTCGTCTTCGGTGTTATTGTTCACGACGTCAAAGTAAACCGCCGCCGGCACGCGCGCCGAAAATGTCGGCCGGGCCCAGGGATGTTCGACGTTTAACCCTGCTTTGGCGTAATCATGCGCGAAAGCGGCGAGACTGGAAAAGGTCAGAGCCAGCGCTGCTGCGAATGATGATCTAATCGGCTTCATTGAATGCCTCCTAAAACGCCTTCTGCCAGCCAAGAGTTAATGTCCAGTCAGTTTCCAGCTGCGGCCCGTTTAAATCCTGGTGAACGGGAAACAGCATTTCGACGGCGAGCCGGTGGCCTTTGATGACGCCCTGCTGGCCCGCGAAGTTGACGCCGACGCCGACATCAAGACGGTCTCCGCCCTGAAAATCCGGGTTCGCGGTCTGGACCGGCGCGACGATCACCGGATCAATCCCGTCAATCGGGTCTTGCGCCCGGAAAGCCAGCCGGCCGGAAAACGCAAACCAGGGCGCCGGGCCCCATTGCGCCCAGGCCGTCGCTTCGTGCTTATCGCCAAGCGAATAGCCCTCATCATTCGTTCCCGCCCGGAATGTCGCAAGATATTGCGCGCCCCAGGAGAACTGCTCTCCCGACCCGGTATAGGTAACGCCCGGCTGGAAATCGAAGGTGCCGGAACCGAGCTGCATCGGATAAGGCAAACGTGGTGTGGGCGTTGCGCCCATCGGAGTTAAAATCTGATCGGTTTCGGTGATGGAGCCGGTGGGGAGCGAAAGCCCGGCGTTAAGATGCGCATGATGACGGACCGAACCCACATCCCTGTTCATAAGCCGCACCAGCCCGGCGACTTTTGTATCGCCAAAGCCGAAGCTCCCGGTTCGAAACTCACCGAGAACCGTCGTTCCCATCGCGCCCTGATAAGTGACGTGATCCATGCCATTGTCGACGAGCGTTCCCATGGCCATCAGCGTCAGCCAGTCGGTCGGCGCGTACATTGCCCCGACCATATGCATGTCCATGGTCATTTCCAGCGGCACAACTCTTAGCGTCGGCGGCTGCATCGGGCTTCCAAAAAACCGGTTCGGCACAGTCGTGACGATTTCGTCCGGGGTCACGCCATCGGTTCCGATACGGCTCCCTTCCATGTTCATGCGCATGAACCGGTAGGAAAACATCACCTCTCCCTTTTTGTGCATGTGGTCGCCCATCACGCCGATGGGCGCGTGGTCTTTTGCAATTGTTTGATCGGCATAGGCAGTCGTATTCAAGGCGGCGGCGATCGCCGCGCCAGTCAACAAGGCACGCATAACGCTCTCCTGATGAGAATAAAAAGACGCAAGGCGCAGTCATCGCTGACTGCGGCAAGCAATGAGATTCAGAGGATTAAATTACGAAAGCCGGCGGCGCCCGCGACGGCATCGGCGGCCCTGCGCCGATCGCTTCAAACAAGGGCAGCGGTTTGATCGCCTCAACGCGCATGGGCGTCATTAAAACCACATTCGGCAGAAAGGTGGTTGATAGCCGGGCTTTGCCTTTCGCGCATGAACCGCTGAAACAGGCGTGACATGGACTTGCGGAAGGATCGTGCTGTTGGCCAGCGAAAGGAGCAGCTTCGCCCGTGACGCCCTCCCAGCTGACTGTTTCAGCGCCATTGGGTGTGCAAATGACAATCGCGAAGCCATCGTCATCCTGAGCAAGCGCTGTTCCGGCTGGAAAAAGCTGCGCAATTGCAAAAAGGGCGATAACCCCCTGCTTGATTGCCGTCAGCAATTTTCCAGATCTGCGCGCCACGCCGCACTCATTTTCGCTACGATGATAAATAGGCGCTATTTCGCAGCGGCAGGCAACCGACTTTTGTCAGGCTTAATGACGCAGGGATCAGATGATTGGCGCAGGCGGCGCCGACAAATCCTCAACAGGCGGGAGCGACAAATCTTCTAACGATGCATGATGGTGGCTGTGTCCAGCGGGCGCTAAGCTTTTATCTGCGGAACCGATATCCGCTCTTTGCAAAGCTTCGGTCCTGGTCGCCTCATGGTCGTGGTTTGAAAAAACATCAATGAGTTGACCTGGATCAATTTCATCTTCCGCAGCTTTATAAGCCGCATGTTCTGTTGCGCCTATATCGTGGTCATGGGAGTGGTCATGATGTGCAGCGCCACCCTGTTGCGCGGTCCCATGCGCATGGTGAGCTGCATGATGCGCATGCCCCCCATGACTGGCTCCATGTGATGCTTCATCTCCTGCGTGCGTTTGATGATCGTGTGCGCTTCCATCCGCATGATGCGAATCATGCAGCTCACCATGCGCATGGGACCGCGCAACAGGGTGGCGCTGCACATCATGACC
>JBCBSY010000171.1:0-5118 GCA_039818925.1 Pseudomonadota bacterium
CCGACGTTGCCTGCATCATGATGACTTGGTTTTACGAAAACCGGACCTTTAATCGCGCCGCCATAGCCGCGGGTCAAAAAGCAACTTCGCACCCCTCTCTCCTGCAAAAGCGACGCAACCATCATGGCAAACGGGGTTTTGCCGGCGCCGCCGAGAGTCGCATTGCCGATGCAAATGACAGGCAGCGGCGCGCACGCCGGCTTTGTGACCGCCCAGCGCAGCATGTGCATACCCTGGTAAAGGAACGCGGCGGGTTGGAGCGCAACCGTCAAAATGCGGGCTGTCATCGACTGGCTGCGCCAGAACCAGGGTTCGCGCATCATGATGTGACGGCGCCCGCACGGGTTCGCGTGGTCATCGCCGGTGCGATGGCGGCGCAGACGTCATTCAGGATCCGCTCTGCGTTTTCTTCTGCGGCGACTTGTGCGGCGCGGGTCATCGCGTTTCGGGTTTTCGCATCGGAGAAAAGCCTGCGAACGGCGGAGGCGATTTCGCGTTCATTGCGGACCAGGGCTGCGCCGCCAGTGCGGCGCATCTCGGTATAGGTCTCAACAAAGTTGAACACATGCGGCCCGTGCAAGATTGCGGCGCCGAGACGCGCCGGCTCCAGCGGGTTGTGGCCGCCTTTTTCCGTCAGGCTGCCGCCGACAAAACTGACATCGCTGAGGCGGTAAAAGAGGCCAAGTTCCCCCAGCGTATCCGCGATATAAATATCCGTGTCCGGCGCAATCGTATCCTGCTCAGCGCGCCGGGCCTGGTTTAGGCCGCGAGCGTTGCAGAGCGCTGCGATTTCTTCGCCCCGAGTCGGATGGCGCGGCGCTAGAACAGTGAGAATGTCGGGAAATTCGGCTTGCAAAAGTTTGTGCGAGGCAAAGACGGTTTCTTCCTCGCCGGGATGCGTACTTGCCGCAAGCCAGATCCGCCGTTCGCCGATCTGATTGCGTAAACTCGCGAGGTCGCTCTCGTTACCCGGCAGGGGCGGCGCTGCATATTTCAGGTTTCCGTAAGTTTCGATCTTGCGATCTGACAGGGTCGACAATCGCGCTGCGTTTTGCGGGTCCTGTGCAATGATCAGATCAAAAGCGGAAAGTAGGAATTTGATTGCATTGGGCTGGCGCTTCCAGTCTTCAAAGGAGCGCGGTGATACGCGCCCATTGACCAGCGCCATGAAGTGCGCGCGCTGTCGTGCGCCCAAGATAAGATTTGGCCAGAACTCTGATTCGACAAATATCGCCGCGTCGGGACGCCAGTGGTTTAAAAAAGAATTCACGTAGTCTGGGTGATCCAGCGGAATGAATTGATGAAATGCCCCATCGGGAAGGCGCTCTTCCATGAGCTGCGCGGAGGTTACGGTGCCGGTCGTAACCAGGAAGAAAACGTCCGGGTTCGCGGTGCGCAATTTCGACACCAGCGGAATAACCGACAGCGATTCGCCGACACTGGCGCCATGAATCCAGACAAGTGCGCCACCGGGCCGTTCGCGTCCGGCTTCGCCTTTCCGCTCGCCAATTCGCGCCGGATCTTCCTTGCCGGCTTTCAATCGTCGCTTCAGCGTGAAAGATGCGACCGGTTCGCTTGCGCGACTTATCGTGCGATACAGTTTGAGGCCCAATGGTTCACGCAGCGCTGTCGTCATATCGGTTGCGTTTCAGTCTTTCTTGTCGTTTGGCCCAGCGCGCTCGTCAGCGGTTGCCGTTATCGCCCGCAGTGCGTCTTCAAGACGCTTGCGCAAGGCGTCGCGCGCATCTTTGTCCGCGTCAGCGGGAACATGAATGGGCGCGCCCGCCACGTAATAGCCTTTTGAAAAGGGGCCGGCCAGCAGGAACCGGTCCCAGGTGGAAAGACGTTTGGCGCGGCTGACGGAATAGGCTGCGGGGATGATCGGCGCGCCGCTCATTTGTGCGAGCCTTATGACGCCGGGTTTGACGCGTTCGCCGGGCCCGCGCGGGCCATCCGGTGTAAACCCGACAATCGCGCCGGTTTCGAGCGCCGCCAGCATTTGAGCGATGGCCGAGGCGCCGCTTTTGTTTTTGCCGGGCTTATTCGGATTGGCGGCCGAGCCGCGGATGAACTCAACGCCAAATCCGGAAACCCCGCGTGCGATGATTTCACCGTCTCGGTGGGCGGAAATCAACATATAGACCGGCCGGCCGGTCTCGCGCCGGATTGCCGCCGCCATCAAGAGGCGCCCGTGCCAGAACGCGAGGATCACGCCTTTGCCCGCTGCCTCCGCCGCCGTCACATGCTCGCGCCCGATCACGGTCCAGCGCGAGGTCGCATCCACCAGCCGGATATAAAGGCCGATAAGCCAGCTGGCCAGGCGCATCACGGGCGCGCTGCGGACAAGGCGTTTGATCATGGACCTGGCGTTCCTCAATTTCCTTATGGCGTCAATAGCTTGCCTCCACATGCGGCGCCCGCGACAATGGACTAACGAACAGACAAACGGACCGTCCTCCTGGGAGCCCCTTTTGGCCGAACAACCGACCGAAAATTCTGCACCGCCTGCCGCGCCAGAACCGCGCGCATCGACGACCTCGCTGGCGGCCCGTTTATGGCGGGACTATCTGCGGCGTTACTGGCCGCGGATCGCGTTGGCGCTCGCCGCCATGGCGGTTTACTCTGGCGCCAATGCGGCGATTGCTTTCGGCGTGGAATGGGTTTTTGGCGCTCTCTCCGGCGCGGGGGAGGCGGCGGCGTCGTTGCCGCGTGTTGCAGCTATTGGCCCGATTGCGATCATAGGTCTGGGGCTGGTCTATGCCGGGGCGCTTTATGCCGTGAGCCGGCTTAATGCTGGAACAGCCCTTTGTGCTTTGCGCGACTTGCAAAACGATATGTTCGAAAAAATGAGCGCGCTCGATTTGGCGCAAATGCGCGAGCAGGCGTCGGGCCAGTTCATGGCGCGGTTCACCAATGACGTGACCGTCTTGCGTGAAACCCTGACCCGGATCGCAAACGGCGTGCGCGACGGACTGACCTTCGCCGGGCTCTGCGTGGCAATGATCTGGTTCGATGCTGTTCTGTTCGCCATCGTCATTGTCGTCTACGGCGCTGTCGGATTGGTCGTCGGGCGGCTTGGCAAGCTGTTGCGCGACGCCTCAAGAAAAGCGCAAGAGCAGGCCGGGGACTTAACCTCTCTCATCGGTGAGAGCGTCTCCGGCGCCCGCATGGTCAAGACGTACCAGATTGAACCGCTGGAACGCGCGCGGGCAAGCGCCGCTTTCGATGATCGACTATCCGTCCTAAGGCAAATGGCTTACACGCGCGCGCTCAACGAACCGATGATTTTTGTTGCGGGCTCTGTCGCGGTGGCTGCGATCATCGGCGTGGTCGCCTGGCGGATTTCTACCGGCGCCACCACATTCGCCGAATTCACTGGTTTTATGACGGCGCTTTTGCTTTTGTCGCAGCCGGCCCGCGGGCTCGGCACCTTGAACGCCGTTGTGCAGGAAGGTTTCGGCGCGTTCGAACGGATGCTGGCGTTGATTGACGCAAAACCAACCATCCGAAATGCGCCGAACGCTTTTGACTTGCCGGACGGCAGGGGCGCCATTCGGTTTGACAATGTCTCTTTCGCTTATGACGACGGCGACAATGCGGTTGAGGATGTCACGCTCGACATTCCGACCGGCGAAACGGTCGCGCTGGTCGGGGCCTCGGGTGCGGGCAAGTCGACCCTGATGCATCTTTTGCCGCGGCTTTATAAGCCATCTTCGGGCCATGTCCTGATTGATGGCGAAGATATCGCGCAGGTCACCCTGCGGTCGCTACGCGCAAAGCTTGCTCTCGTCAGCCAGGAGCCCGTGCTGTTCAACATGTCAGCGCTGGAAAACATCGCTTTTGGCCGGCCGGCGGCGACCCGCGCCGAAATCATCCAGGCGGCTGAGGACGCGGCCGCGAATGAGTTTATCGCCACCTTGCCGAACGCTTATGACACCGTTCTGGGCGAGGGCGGCGCGCGCCTTTCCGGCGGTCAGCGTCAGCGTATAGCGCTCGCCCGGGCGTTCCTGAAAGATGCGCCAATCCTGTTGCTGGACGAAGCGACCTCGGCGCTGGATGCGGAATCTGAGGCAAAGATACAGGATGCGCTAACACGCCTGATGAAGGGACGCACGACGTTTGTGATTGCGCATCGCCTGTCGACTGTCAAAAACGCTGATAAAATTGTGGTCATGGATCAGGGCCGAATCGTAGAGACCGGAACGCACATGGAGCTGATGGCGAAGGAAGGCGCTTATGCGCGCCAGGCGGCGTTGCAGCTGGTCTGACTACTCGCGCCGCAAGATGACGTCCGTCAAGAAATTCCCCCAGCTTTTCGGTTGGAAAGACGCTTTGACTTCAGCTGGATCATAAGCTGTGTCGACCCAGTGGAAAAAATCCTCCACAGATGAGAGCGAAAGGTTCTTTTCTTCAGCATACGTCATATAGCGTTCAAAAACGGCGTCGATAACGCCTGTCTTCCCCGCCTTTACATGCCCATATTTGAAAGTGAGCTGGTCCAGCGCCTTGTCCACAGAAACGCCTTCCTGAAAAAACAGATAAAGCGTTGACATCAGCCCTGCCCGGTCAGCCCCCGACTTGCAGTGCATGATCGCTGGATAGGCAATCTCGGCAAACAGCTTGCGCGCGCCGTGGAGAATTTCTTTCGACGGCGCCTCGCGCGAATAGGCGCGGAAGTTGATAAGCGTCAGGCCTAGCCGGGCGCAGGCTTCCTCCTCCAACAGGAGCTGTCCGCTGGGTTTGTCGCCGCGCAGATTGATAACGGTTTTGACGCCTCGCGCCGCCCAGCCCGCGAGGTCTTTCGGAGCGGGTTGATAGGTCCGCCACATTTTGCCCGGCTTCAGGACATGCGTGTTATCGTATAGTTTGCGCAATAATCCGTGGTCGGAAATCATCAGCGCGCGCCAGGCGCGCCGGCGCCCGGATGGCGTTTGTAAATCGTCTCGGGTCAGGGGCGCGGCCACGAAGAAGCTAAAACTTCCCGTCGCCGTCAGGATCGAGAAGCTTGTGCATGTGAACAATGAAGTAGCGCATATGGGCGTTGTCGACGGTACGCTGCGCCTCGGCCTTCCAGGCATTGTAGGCGGATGCATAGTCAGGAAACATGCCGACGATATG
>JBCBSY010000172.1:0-5097 GCA_039818925.1 Pseudomonadota bacterium
AATGATGCCGATCCGGTTGGTGCCGTTGGCGACAGGCCCCGGCAGGCCGAGAAAAACCATGATCGGCACCGACAAAATCGAGCCGCCGCCGGCCAACACATTAATCCAACCTGAGGCGACGCCGACAATAAAAAGCAGCCCGGCGCTAAAAAAACCTGTTTCCATCATTTTGCTTTACGCGAGTTGGCGGCTAGGCGCTATACGGATTGAGTCAAAGATATCTTGCTATTGATCATGAAAGATTGAGAATTGGATGAGCGGCTTTTGTAGCAAGCATGCCACGTTCATTTTCGTATCAGGTCTTTATTCCATGTTGCTCTTCAATCGCTTTCTGACCACCGCGCAAAAAGCCGACGTTAAGAACGCTATCGCTCGTCACCCATATTCATTATTCATGCTCTGGCTTGCGGCTTTTTATGCCGTCTGGCTTTACATCATTATAAAAAACGATCTCTGGCAAATTGTGATCAGTCATTGGCCGATTTCAGCGGCGATGGCGGCAGGCTCTTACTTCGCCGGATCAACGCCGATGGGCGGCGGAACGGTCGGGTTCCCCATTCTTGTTTTGTTGTTTGATATGCCAGCGTCGCTCGGGCGCAATTTCGGCCTCGCCATTCAATCTATCGGCATGACCTCGGCAAGTCTTTATATCCTCGCCTCCCGAAAGAAGCTCGACTGG
This sequence comes from Pseudomonadota bacterium, assembly GCA_039818925.1. Classification (GTDB taxonomy): domain Bacteria; phylum Pseudomonadota; class Alphaproteobacteria; order Caulobacterales; family Parvularculaceae; genus Hyphococcus. Next base: position 680 of record JBCBSY010000172.1, read on the forward strand.
GCCTTACTGCGACCAGCTATGTTGGGCGCTTTGTTTGCAACGCCTCTCTCGGCGGGATTCGTCGCTCCTCATACGCCTGATCTTTGGGTCAAACTTTTGTTTGCAACCATTTGGGCGAGTTTTGGAGTTATCCATTTCGTCAAATTAAATGCGATACTTGCGTCTGAGCCAGCGCGCATTCCCGACGCGGAACAAGATCGCCCGATTGGTTTAATTATTGGCGTCGTTGGCGGCGTCGTATCCGCTTTAACCGGCGTCGGCATCGATATGATGATCTACGCCGCGCTCGTTCTCTTCTACCGGTCCGACGTTAAGGTCGCTATTCCGACATCAGTTGTGTTGATGGCGTTCACATCTGTAATAGGGTTGACAAGCAATCTCTTCCTGACAGGCGTGAATCCGGAGCAATACGTCATTACCCCGGAAATGTTTTATAACTGGCTTGCCGCAGCGCCAATTGTCATTATCGGTGCTCCATTCGGCGCATTGGTCGTGAACCGCCTGTCTCGCCAACCGACGCTGCTGATCGTATCAGCGCTTTGCATTGGTCAGTTTGTCTGGATGCTGATCCACGAAAAGGTGACCGGACTGCCTTTACTGTCCGCTCTTGTCGGTCTTTTGGCGCTCAATCTTTTTTTCTTAAGGTTGTTTCAAGTGGGCGAGAGACGGCGACAAAAAAGTATTTCATTCGAATAAAGGGCATTCAGCGACGGTGACACTTTGTTATTATGACTTCTTATGTGCCCCCAAAGAACGCGGCAGCGAAGGCAAGTTCGAGCAGCACCTCAGGCGCAGCTGCAACGCGCCAGGTTTATGAGAGAAATCGCATCGCGCTTTTTTCGTCAGGTATAAAGCAAGTCTCGCGCGCACCGAACCAGCCGATACGATTTCGCTGTACAAAGTCATAAATCGCATCGCCGATGAAGTCCGGCACGATCCGCCCAACGGACCCAAGCCATTTCCAGGGGGCGGGCATCACCCTTGCCGCCGCACTCAGTCCTTTCCAGCGCAAGTGCGGCACGCCCTCATGCAGCACCATGAAGGTGTCGAAGACATCAGGATCGAGACCGTAGTGAAGATAAAGCGCGCGCGGCAAATCATCTGAGATGGCGGCAAAAACCGCCTCGCCTTCAGGATCGCGCGCCATCATCCACTGCACTCCGGAGGAGCACAAAGCGCAATACCCATCGAATATGATCAACGGTTTTGAATCATCAAATGACGGTACGTCGGGGTCGCTGGCGTAACTGTAGGGTTTGTAATTGGTCGTCATCATGCCATCCATGATAAGCGCTACGGTTTTGCAACCACACCGCCAAATCGATTTCGAAAAACAAAACGAATAAGTATGCTCGCGAGCACCCCAATCGCGGTTAGCAAAGCAAGAAACGTTAGGGAATCGCGAGCAAACAATAGCCCGCCAAGCAGACTCCCCGAAAACGAAGCCAACAGAGCCATGCGATAGCCGAATTTTCCGTTTCTTTTGGCGAAGGCCGAGATGAACAGGCCGGTCAGTATCGCCTGCACCCCCCCGAACAGGTAACTGAAGACAATGCTCAACAACAGAAATAGCGGAAAAGCCTGAGCGTGCGTCCAAAGTGCTTCGGCAGGAACAATAGTCGTTGATGATATCTGAGAAATGAATAGCGCGCCAAACCAGCCAATAGCGAAGATTACCCCGCCAATTGGCGGGCCAAAGATCAAGTAGATAAAGAAGATAGGCAACCGGCGGTCAGGTTCGATTTTCCTTTCTAATTCATCAAAGTCTTTGTACGTAATATCCTTGATCATCGAGCCATCCCCACGATTGCGATGATAAACGCCAATTCGATCAGCACGGTGAGCGGCAGGCGCACGGAAAGATACCAGGACGGGGCGCCGGAGCCGCGGCGGGTCGCACTGAGATCATCCAGCAGCAAGAGCCCAACAAGCCCCATAATGGTGGGAAATTTCCATGCGATACCGCCAAGCGGCAGCAATAGCGGGATTGCCGCAAATAGCGGCAGGCCCGCTCCGAACAGCGACCGCATGGTCGGCCCGCCTGCCTTCATCACCGCAACGCCCCAGCGAACGCCGCCAAAAAAGACGATCAAGGCGGCGCCATAGACGCTCATCAGATATGCCGCATAAAATGCGGGACGCCCGTCATCAGCGACAATAAAAAGTGAAGCGATAATCAGCGGCGCCGCCGCTAAATAGGCCAGAAGCTGCGCGGCGCCGCTTCCATGATCAGCCGGGAAGGAAATCTCATTCTTTGCCGCCACCGTGTCAGTAAAATGATCGTAGGCCATGCGTGATCTCCCTTTTTTTGTAGTTCGGTTATTCTTTCTGCGTGCGTTTGCCGCCGGCCAGCGGCGCAATCAGATCAACGGCTTTCGTTCCCATGCGTATTAATGGAAGCAGCGTTGACTTTGGCAGTTTGTCCATCTGCTCGTACCAGCCGTTCAGCAAGGCGATCAGGTCCTGCAACTCGGCAAGCCGCTTCACCGCCACGTCGGTTGCGGCTGGGTCTTCCCTAGCGTCGGTCAGACACGCATCGAGAACGGAAGCCGCGGGATCGAGCTCGCGCGCTTTGCGCATGGCGACGATCCGCGACACCATCTCCCACATATCGCCTTCCGCCTCGAAGTGGTCCCGGCGGTCCCCCGCCAGCGGGGCGCGCCGAACCAGTTTCCAGGTGACCAGTTCCTTGACGGAGTTGGAAACGTTGGACCGGGCCAAGCCGAGCGTCGCGGCGATCTGTTCCGCGTTCAACGGCGCATCGCTCATCAGAAGAAGCGCATGAATTTGAGCGACGGAGCGATTGACGCCCCACTGCCCGCCCATGTCGCCCCAATGCAGGATAAATCGCCTGATAGCAGGGCTGAGCTCAACGGTGTATTCAGCAATTTCTGTCATGACAGAAATATAAGAAATAATATTGCAGCTTCAAGCAATCACAATCGTGGGACTTTGCCCACAGAATTGCACAGGAATAGGAAATCTCCGCTTGCCATTAGGACATTTTCCAGTCCATAGGGCTGGGAAGTAAGAATATCGTGGGAAAAAACCCAAATGTCAGAAATCGCTAGTTTGATCCGCCAGGCCCGGTCCGCCGCCGAGGCCAAAGGGCTTTCACTCTCGACGGTCAGCCGGAAACTCTTCAATGACGGCAAGGCTATCGCCCGGCTGGAAGCAGGCGGGCAGTGCACGCTGAAAACGCTGGAAACTGCAAAGCAGCGGCTTTCCCTGTTGCAGAGTTCCGCGACAACAACGCCGGCCCCAAACCGAAACGCTGACAGCGCGGATATGATTTCCCCGCAGCGCATGACCCATCTCGATCGGCTTGAGGCGGAAGCGATCCACATTCTTCGCGAAGTCGTCGCCGAAACCGAAAACCCGGTGATGCTCTATTCCATCGGGAAAGACTCAACCGTCATGCTGCATCTGGCGCGCAAGGCGTTTTTTCCAGGCAAGCCTCCCTTCCCGCTCCTTCATATCGACACCACCTGGAATTTTCGGGAGACCATCGAATTCCGCGACGCCATGGTCAAGGAAATGGGCTTCGACCTGATCGTGCACATCAATGAAGACGGCGTCCGCCAGGGCGTGACGCCGTTCAGCCATGGTTCGCAAATTTACACCGATACGATGCTCACCCAGTCCCTGCGGCAGGCGCTTGATAAACATGGCTTTGATGCAGCCTTTGGCGGCGGGCGGCGCGATGAAGAAAAATCGCGGGCCAAGGAACGGATTCTTTCCTTCCGCGCGCCCGGTCACCGGTGGGACCCCAAAAATCAGCGTCCGGAGCTTTGGTCGATCTATAATGCGCGCATTTCGAACGGGCAGACTATTCGCGCGTTCCCGATCTCAAACTGGACCGAGCTTGATGTCTGGCAATATATCTATCGCGAAAACATCACCCTTCCCGGCGTTTATTTCGCAGCGGAACGTCCGATCATCGATCGCGACGGCGTTTTGTTAATGGTGGATGACGACCGGATGCCGCTTGAGGGCCAAAAGCCCCGTCAGGAGACAGTCCGCTTTCGCACGCTCGGCTGTTATCCCCTCACCGGGGCCGCACGGTCGAGCGCGACAACCCTGCCGGAAGTCATACAGGAAATGCTGCTTGCCCGCTCCTCGGAACGTGAAGGCCGGGTCATTGACCACGATCAGTCGGCGTCAATGGAAAAGAAGAAACAGGAAGGGTATTTCTAACATGTCAAAAGCCCAGCCTGATACCACAAACCCTGACTCTCCCGCGAACGACATCGCGGCCTACCTGCATGCGCATGAAAACAAGGGGCTGTTGCGGTTCATCACCTGCGGCAGTGTCGATGACGGCAAGAGCACGCTGATCGGGCGCTTGCTCTATGATTCGAAGAACATCTTCGAGGATCAGCTCGAGGCGGTGGAAACCAGCTCGCGCTCGCGCGGCG
>JBCBSY010000173.1:0-5095 GCA_039818925.1 Pseudomonadota bacterium
GGTCCGGTCTGGCGTTTCGCCATTTTGGCCCTGGCGGCGTTTTCGGGCGCATTGGGCCTCGCCAACATCGCCCCGCATGTCCTTGAGGGCCACCCCCGCGCCATCCCGGTGGACTTCAGCGCTTTCTGGGCGGCGGGCAAAAGCTGGGCCGCAGGCGCCAGCCCCTATGGCGAGACCTACACGCAGGTGTTCCAGACCTACGGCATCCCGCATCTCCACGATCGTCCGCCCCCGTATTTTTATCCGCCGAATACAATCCTTCTGACGATCGGGCTTGGGTTTTTAAGCTTCGGCGCGGCGTCGGCGGTTTATGCCTGGCTCAACCTCGCCGCATTCATTGTCGCCGCCCTTCTGTTCGCCACGCTTTTTTCATCGCCTGCAAATGGTAGTCGGTTCGCCGTCTACAGTTTTCTTTATTTATGCGTATGCGGTTTATTCTGGAAAGCTGGCGAGGTTGTGTTTTTGCAAAATACGCCTGCATTCTTTTTCTACGCGGCTTTCATGGCATGCCTGCTTGGCGTAGCCAAAACCAAAACCTGGCTGTTCGGCATTGGACTTTTCATTGCACTGATGAAGCCCCAGTTCGGCTTGCCGCTTTTGACGGCAGGATTGCTCTTGCCGTCGACCCGGAAGGCGAGTCTGATTGCAGTCGTCGCCACGGGGGTTACCGCCCTTTTAGGGCTCGCAGCCGGGGCACCGCAATCCTTGATAATGTTCTTCGAAAATATCGGCACCTATGGCGCCTATTCGGAGAATGCGCCGCTCAATGTCAGCGGTATTGGACACCTTGTTTATCTCGCTACTGGTTTCGATTTACCAAAAGCCGTCTTGCTGGCTTGCGCCATCGGCCTGATCACCGCGGCTGCACACTGGTCCAGGCTTGATCGGAAAAGCGCAAATTGGCCTGTGGCTCTTGTTCTTTTTGCTGGGATATCCTCATGCTTCATCCTTCCCTCGCACAACAACTACTATCTCGCGCTGGCGCCAGCGTTCTTGTTGCTGCCCGTAACGCGCCGAAGCGCCAACATCCTCGTCGCGTCAGCGCTGGCGACGATGTTCGCATGGAGCATTGCCGCCTTTCTTGCGCAATCGGGCATTGGTTATTTGCAGTTCAACACGGCCCTCATTGACAGCATCGCTGTCAGCGCTGTGTTTGCTTTGAGTCTGGGCGCGGTTGGCTTGCCCGGGCCGCGATTTGCATACCAGCATTTTCACCGACAAGGGGCGCCCTTGTCATGAACAACACAACTGATTTAAGCGGCGCTGGGCGCAACGCGCCGAGAAATAATCTGACGCCGCATGACAGCTTTCCAGTCGGGCCGATCAATCTCGCCTTCGCAGTGTTTGCGGCGCTGATTTGGTTGTGGCAAGCCGCGCGCGCCAGCACCGAACTCAATCTGCTCGGCGACTTTGTTTACTTCTGGCAAGCAGGGCATATGTGGGCGATGGGCCAGTCGCCTTATCTTGCGGACTACATCAGTTCAGGCGCAGAACGGTTTTCCATATTCACCAACCCATTCTTTTATCCCCCCAACACCCTGCCCTTTCTGTCGCTCATGGCGCCCTTGTCTCCGCGCGCCGCGGCAAACGCCCTTACTTTGTTAAGTGTTGCCTCGATGTTTGGCGTTATTACGCTGATCACACAGTCATCGAGAGTGCTTAATGCACGGCTCTCAATGACATATGTCTTCATTATACTGATTTTATTCGTCTCACTCTATATGCGCCCTAGCATCCGCATCATCATGTATGGCCAGATTACCTGGATCCTGGCGCTCGGATGCGCTGCATTTATCTACGGAATGCTGTCTCAGCGCCGAGTGTTGACAACCGCGGGCCTTGTCTTGCTGTTGCTTAAGCCGCAGTTCGGATTGCCAGCTCTGGTCTTTGCTTTGATGCAGGCCACAACCCGGACGTCCGCAATCACGGCGATAATTGCCACCGGCGTGTTTGGCGTGATCGGCCTTTCCGTCGGCGACCCAATCGAAAATCTGCGGCAGCTTCTTCAGAATGTTTCGATCTATTCAAGTCTGCCCGAAAACAATGCGATGACAAGCGGGGGATTGAACCAGCTTTTCAGCATGTTTTCTTATAGTCCTCCAAAGCTGGCTCAAATTGCCATTGCGCTTGCGCCGGCGGCGGTGCTGGCGCGGTACGCACGCGGCCAAGCGGCCGCACCTGCGGGCGCATGCGCGGCGCTTTGCTGGGCCTTCTTCGCCTTGCCCTCACATTCTACAGATTTCATTTTGCTTTTGCCGGCGGCGGCTTATTTGTTCTCTTCGGCGCCTCTTTCGGCGCGCATTATGATTGGTGTTGCCTTTGTGATTCTCGGCCGCTCATGGAATCTCGTAGACATTGTGAACCCGCCAGGTTTTGACCAGGCTGTCAGCGCGGGCTTTATTCACACCATCGGCTTCGCCTTGCTGATGGCCGGTCTATGCCGCGCAGTATTTCACGCCTATTGCACCGCGGACGCCGGCGGCGCAAACACCAACCGCGCCCCTCGCGCATCTTTATCGACTGCATGATATGACAGACCAGGAAACACAAAACGCAACTGACCAACCCTCATCCGCCGAAGCATCAACGACAGCGCCGGCCATCGGCCTTGCCCTTGGCGGCGGCGTTGCGCGCGGCTGGGCGCATATCGGCGCGGTCCGGCGCCTCGATGAAATGGGCTTCAAGCCTGGCGTCATCGCCGGCACGTCTGTTGGCGCTTTGGTCGGCGGTTTCTGGCGCGCCGGCCGCCTCGATGAACTCGAGGGCTGGGCCCGTAGCCTGACCAAGCGCCGGATGCTCTCCTATTTCGATGTCGTGCTGAACGGTTCGGGGCTGATGGGCGGCAAGCGGCTGGAAAAGGCGATGCATCGCTATCTTCCGCCTACAGATATAAAGCAACTGCCGGAAAGATTTATTGCGGTAACCGCCGAACTCTCGACCGGTCATGAAGTCTGGCTGATGAAAGGCGACCTCGGCGAGGCCATTCAAGCCGCTTACGCCTTACCCGGTGTTTTTCCGCCACGACTTGTGGATGGCCGCTGGCTAATTGACGGCGCGCTTGTAAATCCGCTGCCCGTGTCTGCTTGCCGCGCCATGGGCGCGCGCATTGTCGTCGCCATTGGCTTGCATGCGGACGCCTTCAACATGGGCGTCGCCCAGCGCAAGGAGAAATTCAGCGAATTGCCCGCGGATGGCGGCGCCGAACTTGAAGAGGCGTCAAAAGGAAATCTCACGGAAAAGTTGATGCTGCGCAGGCTTTTTAATGCCGGTTCCGCGCCTGGCGTCGGGTCTGTGATGTTGGCGTCGTTTAACATCTTAATGGACCGCATCACCCGGTCGCGGCTTGCGGGCGATCCGCCTGATGTGCTGATCACGCCGCAAGTGGGCCACATCCCTTTACTTGATTTTGACCAGGCCGATGAACTGATCAAACGCGGGCGTCTGGCGATCGACAACGCCATGCCGCAGATCGAAAGTGCGATGGAGCACCTCATCTAAGCGCAAATTAGAAGCGTCTTGCAGAATTTTGAGCTCATAAGGCTGGCGGGCAAGGCAGCGTGTCGGTAGGAATACCGGCTCTGCGCCAATTCAGGGGGTCTTATGAAACTCATTGCAGCCGCATTCATCCTTTTTCTCGGTTTTTCTTCTTTCGTCACAGCAGAGGAACCGCATCCACATAGTCTTATGCTGTCACAGACACATGAGTTTCAATCATCAATCCTGGAAGAAGACATCACAATTCTGATTGGCCTGCCTTTCAACTATCAACCGGAAAGCATGACATATCCCATCGTTTTTCACACTGATGGCGATGTTATGTTTTCAATGGGTACGGAAATTTTGCGGCTCATGAGTTTTGAACGCAGCGCGCCGCCAGTCATCTCCGTTGGCGTTTCATATGGCGGTTTTCCGGAATGGCTTGCCGCGCGCGCACGCGATTATCATCCCTCCGCTTCAGACCCTAATAAGGAAGGCGTCGCCAAATTTCTCCGGGTGCTGGAGGAAGAGGTTATTCCTTTCGTGCGGGAGAATTATGCCACATCAGAAAACGGTCACGTTCTCTACGGTCACTCATCAGGCGGCCTATTGGCGCTTTACGCCGCGCTGTCAGAGTCAACGTCTTTTGACTTCATCCTCGCCAGCAGCCCTTCTGTAGAAGAAGAGCCAGAGTGGATAGAACAATTGCTGCATGAAGCCGGCGCCGACACAGCAAAAGCGATATTCATATCCCTTGGTGAAGCTGAAACGAAAACGCGCCCGCTTCTGGACAGTTTTGTTAACGAATTGTCGGCGAAAAGCGCTCGCAACAACATCCGCTATGTGATTATCCCAGATATGCCGCATATGGCGGTGATCCCGCCAGCTTATGCTGCAGGAATGAAATACCTATTCGGCGTCGAATAGGCGCCGCCCAGTCTTTGGGGCTCTCAAATGTCAGGTGGCCCAATGTCAGCCGGCCAATGTCAGGTGGCGATGTACTGCTTGAGCGCCGCCGCCTCATTTTCCGCCAATTCGATTTTGCGTTTGACGACATCGCCGATAGAGACCACGCCGACCAGGCGTCCGTTCGACGCAACGGGCAAATGGCGAATACGCTTGTCCGTCATTTTTGACATGAGCTCATCGAGTGAATCATCAGGCGAGCAGGTAAACGGATTTGCCGTCATGCAATCTGAGACGCGCATGTCCAGCGCTTTGGCGCCCTGCAGACCGAGCTTGCGCACCACATCACGTTCGGAAAGTATCCCGACGGCTTCGCCGCCATCACCGCGCACAACCACCGCACCGATATTTTTTTCATTGAGCAGCCTGACCGCATCAACGACGCTATCGTCTGGGCGAACAGCAAAGACGTCCGCGCCTTTGGACTGAAGAATTTTTTCGACTTTCATCACCCGCCTCCTTCACCGTCACCCGGGATAATGCGCTTTCCCAGCGCCATCGGCAAGGGAAGAAACCCCGACGATCCCAGGTTATCGTCAGGCTTTATAGAAAATATAAGACTTCGGAATCGCGAATTTGCGTTCCGTAATCACCCTAGCTTCAGGGAAATAGTCGTGCATTTCCGCTTTTTTGATGACCGTCGTCCCCTTCA
>JBCBSY010000174.1:0-5078 GCA_039818925.1 Pseudomonadota bacterium
AATGGGCGCAATGAACGGATCATCTCCGAAGGGGCCGAAATAGAGCGTAAAACGCTCAAGATCGTCGTCACTCATCTGCTGGTCCGGGAAAGCCAGCACATGGTGCTCAAGCCAGGCCGACCGGATCGCCGCGACCGTCCCCCCGTCCAGCGGCGCGGAAAGATCAAGACCGGTTACGGTTGCGCCGCAAGCGGCTTTGCTGGCGACAATGTCCATTGCCTTACTCCTGTTTCCTTCCCGGCACGCCTTTGATAGACCGTTCAAAACAAAAGGGAAACGCCGGAAACCATGCCCGTCATCCAGTCCAAGATCGACCCGCGCTCCGAAGGATTCGCGGCCAATGCCGAAGCCATGCGCAAGCTGGTCGATACGCTTCACGCCAGCGTCAATCGCGTCGCCGAAGGCGGCGGCGCCCGCTACGCGGAGCGGCATAAAGCGCGCGGCAAACTCCTTGCCCGCGAGCGCGTTGCACGGCTGGTTGATCCGGGCGCGCCGTTCCTGGAAATCGGTCAGTTCGCCGCCTGGGAAATGTATTCCGGCGATGTGATGGCGGCTGGCATGGTCACCGGAATCGGACGGGTTTGCGGGACCGAATGCATGATCGTCGCCAATGACCCAACGGTGAAAGGCGGCACCTATCATCCGATGACGGTGAAGAAGCACCTGCGCGCGCAGGAGATTGCGCTCGAAAATCGTTTACCCTGCATTTACCTCGTGGAGTCCGGCGGCGCATTTTTGCCGATGCAGGACGAAGTTTTTCCGGATAAGGATGATTTCGGACGGATCTTTTTCAACCAGGCGCAGATGTCGTCACAAGGCATCCCGCAGATTGCCATCGTCCACGGAAGCTGTACGGCTGGCGGCGCTTATGTGCCGGCCATGTCGGACGAAGCCGTGATCGTCAAAAAGCAGGGAACGATTTTCCTGGGCGGCCCGCCGCTCGTCAAAGCCGCCACGGGCGAAGTCGTTTCGGCGGAAGATCTCGGCGGCGGCGATACCCATACGCGCATTTCCGGTGTTGCTGATCATCTGGCGGAAGATGACGATCACGCGCTGGGCCTGGCGCGCCAGATCGTCGGGCGCCTCAACTGGGTGAAGCTTGGCGAGGTGGTGATGGCTGATCCGCGCCCGCCGGCTTACGACCCGCAGGAGCTTTACGGCGTGGTCGAGGCGGATGGGCGCAAACCCTATGACGCGCGTGAAATCATCGCACGCCTTGTCGACGGCTCCGACTTTGACGAATTCAAACCGCTTTACGGCTCTACGCTGGTCACTGGATTCGCCAGCCTGCACGGATTTCCCGTCGGCATTCTCGCCAATAACGGCATTCTGTTTTCCGAAAGCGCCAAAAAGGGCGCGCACTTCATCGAGCTTTGTTGTCAGCGTAAAATTCCGCTGATCTTTTTGCAGAACATCACCGGTTTCATGGTTGGCCGCGCTGCAGAGGAAGGCGGCATTGCCAAGGACGGCGCGAAACTCGTCACGGCTGTCGCTACAGCCGCGGTGCCGAAGTTTACTATCGTTGTCGGCGGCAGCTATGGCGCTGGCAATTATGGCATGTGCGGGCGCGCCTATGGGCCGCGCTTTATGTTTATGTGGCCCAACGCCCGCATCTCCGTCATGGGCGGCGAACAGGCCGCGAGCGTTCTCGCCACCGTCAAGCGCGACGGTTTGCGCGAAGGCGAGAACTGGCCCGAACAGGAAGAAGAAGAGTTTAAAAACAAAATTCGCGCGAATTATGAAGCACAGGGCTCGCCCTATTATTCCTCGGCCCGGTTGTGGGACGACGGCATCATCGACCCGGCCCAAACCCGTGACGTGTTGGGGCTGTGCCTCTCCGCTTCAATGAACGCACCCGTTGAACAAACGCGCTTCGGCGTCTTCAGGATGTAAGGCCCCAAGATGACCCAAAATAAAACCAACCGGCGCGAAACACTTGCTGGCATTGCTGTTGTCGCCAGCCTTGCCACAACGAAAGGATGGGCCATGACCCAAGATCAGGAACAAACGCTTTCCGCCGCGTTCGACCTTGAGGAGATCGCCAGGCTGAATGCCGCCTCTGATGGGCCGTGGTTCCAGTTCTTCGACAACAACACGATGTTCTCGGGGCTCTATGAAATTCCCGCGGGCGGTGAGGATCGGCAAAACCCGCACCGCGTTGACGAGCTTTACTTCGTCACAAAGGGAAAGGCGGCGCTGGTTGCGGATGACAAACGCTATCCCGCCAAACCCGGTTCAATTTTTTTCGTCAAGGCGGACGTTGCGCATAAATTTGTTGATGTCGAAGAAGACTTGCAGGTGCTGGTGTTCTTTTCCAAAGCCGATCCGAACGGAGCCTAGTCCATGACCGAACAGACCCTCATCACAACCATCGACAATCGCGGCGTCGCCAGGTTGACCATGAACCGGCCTGAGATCCGCAATGCGTTCAATGAGCAGCTGATCAGCGACATCTGCGAGGCCATGGGCCGGCTAAACTCCGACTCCAATGTTCGGGCGATTGTCATGACCGGGGCCGGCAAGGCGTTCTCCGCCGGCGCCGATCTCAACATGATGAAGCGCGCATCCGGCTATTCCGCGGCGGAAAACAAGGACGACGCGCGCCGTCTCGCCCACATGCTGACATCCATCTACCACTCCCCAAAACCAACGATCGCCATGGTCAACGGCCCCGCCATGGGCGGTGGTCTGGGCTTGATTACGGCCTGCGACATCGCTATCGGCGCCGACACATCGTTTTTCGCGCTTTCGGAAGTGCGCGTTGGCCTGATCCCGGCAGTCATTTCGCCCTTTGTCGTGCAGGCGATTGGCGTGCGCAAGGCGCGGCGGTATTTTCTAACCGGTGAACGCTTCGACGCAGCTACAGCGCAGGACATGGGGCTTTTGCATCAGATCGCGCCGGCAGACACGCTGAACGACGCCGTCGAGGCCATGCTTGGCGAACTGCTCGTTTGCGCGCCGGGTGCGCAAGGGCTCGCCAAGGAGCTGATCCGCAAGGTCAAGTTCCGCCCCTTGAGCGATCTCGTCATGGAAGAAACCGCAGTGATGATCGCCAAAACCCGCGCCAGCGCCGAAGGCAAGGAGGGCGTCACGGCGTTTTTGGAAAAACGCAAACCCAGCTGGCTAAGCTCACCAAGCGAATGAACAGTAGACTGACCATTCGCGAAACGACGCCAACCGACCGCGAGAACGTGCTGGCGGTCATCGAAGCCGCCTTTGGGGGCGCTGACGAAGCAAACCTTGTTGACGCTTTATGGCAAGAAGACGCCATTGCGCTCGATCTTGTGGCCTTAGAAGACAGTAAGGTCATCGGCCATTGTGCTTTCAGTCAGATCACCGCGAAACCGGCAATCAAGGGCGCCGCGCTGGGGCTTGCTCCGGTAAGCGTCGCGCCAGACAGGCAGCGGTCCGGCGTCGGCGCCGCGCTGATCGAAACGGGGCTGGATATCTGCAAGACCCGGGGCGTGAAACTGGTAGTCGTGCTGGGCGAGCCAGCCTATTACAGCCGCTTCGGATTTCGTCCCGGCGCGCGTCAAAACATATCATGGGCCGCGCTCGACGCCGGCGACGCGTTCCAGATCCTCGACTGGGCCGGTCTTGGCGATACGCCGCGGCAGGTTCACTATCATCCTCTATTCTCCGCAACCTGAACGGAAAAATCGCATGTTCAAAAAAATTCTTATCGCCAATCGCGGAGAGATCGCCGTCCGGGTCGCCAGAACCGCGCGGCGCATGGGCGTTGCAACCGTCGCTGTCTATTCCGACGCGGACCGTGACGCACCGCATGTGTGCGCCTGTGACGAGGCGGTGCATATCGGCCCGGCGCCCGCCGCTGAAAGTTATTTGAAAGCAGACAAAATCATCGCCGCCTGCCGGAAGACGGGCGCACAGGCCGTGCATCCCGGCTATGGCTTTTTGTCGGAGAATGAGCGTTTCGCCAACGCGCTCGACGCGGCTGAAATCATTTTCATCGGCCCGACGGCGCAGACCATTCGCGCCATGGGATCAAAATCCGCCGCCAAGGATTTGATGGAAGCCGCGAAAGTGCCGACGACGCCCGGTTACCAGGGCGAGGATCAATCCGTCGACACCTTTAAACGCGAAGCGGCGCGGATCGGCTATCCGGTTTTGCTAAAGGCTACGGCCGGCGGCGGCGGCAAAGGCATGCGCATGGCAGCGCGCGAAGAAGATCTTGAAGACGCGCTCCGCTCCGCCCAGCGCGAGGCGAAATCCGCCTTTGGCGATGACCGGTTTCTGGTTGAAAAATACGTCGCCAAGGCGCGGCATTTGGAAGTTCAAATATTCGGCGACGGCAAAGGCGGTGTTGTTCATATGTTCGAGCGGGACTGTTCCGTTCAGCGGCGCCATCAAAAGATCATCGAGGAGGCGCCGGCGCCGAACCTGCCGGAAGCGACAAGGGCCGCCCTTTTGAAGGCCGGCGTTGATGCGGGCAAGGCGGTCAACTATCGCGGCGCCGGAACAGTCGAGTTTTTGTACGATGCGGGCGCAAACGCTATCTATTTCATGGAGATGAACACCCGCCTTCAAGTGGAGCACCCGGTTTCCGAAATGATCACCGGTCTTGATTTTGTCGAATGGCAATTGCGCATCGCCGCCGGTGAAGGCCTGCCGATGACGCAGGACCAAATTCAGGAACGCGGCCACGCCTTTGAATCGCGGCTTTATGCGGAAAACCCGGCGCAGAGTTTCGCACCGTCGATAGGAACGCTGACAACGCTGCGCCTTCCCAACGAAACGGCGCGCATCGATTCCGGCGTGGAGGAAGGTCAGGCGATTACGCCGTTTTACGACCCGATGATCGCCAAAATCATCACCCATGGCGCAACCCGCACTGAAGCTCTCGGCGCAATGCGCGCGGCCTTAAGCGAAACCCGCGTTGCGGGGCTTGAGACCAACGCCGCGTTCCTACACGCGCTGGCGGCTGAGCCTGACTTTATCACCGGCGATGTTTCAACGCGCTTCATTGAAGAGCATGAGGCGACATTGTTTGCGAAAGCGCCGGTCGGCCCGCCAGCGCGTGTAGGAACGCGGCGTTGGTCTCAAGCCCCGCAACGCGG
>JBCBSY010000175.1:0-5053 GCA_039818925.1 Pseudomonadota bacterium
GATTGCCGGGGATGCGAAAAAAGGCGCGATTATCGGCGCCGGCGTCGGAGCCGCAACCGGGGTTGGAATCGGCGTTTATCAGGATCGCCAACAGGCCAAGCTTCGTGAGCGACTTGCCGCAAGCGGCGTATCCGTGATTCGTGACGGCGACAATATTATCCTCAACATGCCGTCCGACATTACGTTCGATGTGAACCAGTCGGACATCAAGCCCGGGTTTTATGAGACCCTGAATTCCGTGGCGATTGTTCTGAACGAATTCGATAGGACGACGGTCAGCGTCTATGGCCACGCCGATTCCACGGGGTCAGAGTCTTACAATCAGCAGCTATCGGAGCGCCGGGCGCTTTCGGTTTCCAACTATCTGGCAGCGCAGCGCGTTGCGCCGCCGCGTCTCCGGGCGATCGGTTTCGGCGAAAGCAATCCGATCGCGGACAACTCAACCGACGCGGGCCGTTCCGCCAATCGCCGGGTTGAAATTGTGATCGATCCGGTAGACAGCGCCTTTAACAGTTGATCGTAGCTGCCTTCTGATTGGAAAACCCGCCGGTCATCCGGCGGGTTTTTTTGTATCAAGCTGGGACAGTCGACAGTTTCGTCCTTAATCTGATTTTTAGAGTATTATTCAAAACTGATTGGGCTTGGACGCCCACTGGCGATCGGGCGCGATTAGCAGATGGGGCGCAAGAATGAATTTCCGCCAAAAAAGCTCGCGTTATGGCGCAGCGGTGCTGTTTACCGCTGCGCTTGCCGGTGCTTTTCTGGTTTTAGCGACGGTCCGGGCGGGTTTTAAGCCAGATCTTGAGATTTGGCTTGCCTGCGGCCTGGTCGTATCACTCATTTTGCATGCGCGGGCGGGGTTTGCGCTGTCACGGGCGCAGCAAGAGCTTGAGCTCTTGCGCGATCTTGTTCGCAAGTTTCGTCCTTCGCCAACAAAAGTCCCGCCAGCTTTAAAATTTGAACCCGTTCAAAATGCTGACAAGGAAGATGCAGAACGTCTTGAAACGGTCCGCGAGGCGATCGAAAGTGATCGCATTGACCTTTACCTGCAGCCGATTGTCAGTCTGCCACAGCGCAAGCAGCGCTTCTTTGAAGCCTTTTCGCGTTTGCGCCGCGCCGACAACGGGATTCTTAATCCGGCCGACTATATTGATGCCGCTGAAAGGGCCAACCGTATCGGCGTGATCGACAATATGATCTTGTTGCGCTCGGTTCAGTCACTGCGGCATCTGGGGCCTGATAGCGCCCGTTACCGGATCTTCTGCAATATCTCGCCGGCGACCATTTTTGACGAAGATTTCTTCGTCCGCTTCACCGACTATCTCGACGCCAATGAAGACCTGGCGCAGCGTCTCGTCTTTGAATTTACTTATCCGGCTGTCGAAATGATGCATGAACGCGTTCAGCGTAATCTGAAGGCGGTTGCTGAACGAGGGTTTTACTTCTCCGTTGACCATGTCCGCCGCTTTGATCTGAACTGGGCGGCGCTGAAGGCGAAAAACTTCCGGTATGTAAAGGTATCGTGCGAGCTGCTCCTGTTGGAGAGCGCAAAAGGCGATGTTGGCCGCGCCCGCATCAAATTGTTCAAGGAACAGCTGCACGAAAACGGTATTGACCTGATTGTTGAGAAAATTGAGTCTGAAATTCAGATGCCGGAACTGCTCGATCTCGATATTGATTACGGGCAAGGGATTCTTTTTGGCGCCCCAAAAGTGGCGAGTGCTTATATCAATCCCCCCAAAGAGAAATCAGGCCCGACTGGCAGCCAAGCGCAGCTTGCGAAGAAGGCCGCCGCCGCCTGAACGGCTTGACCGCTCGCGCCGCCGCGCTTATCGCCGGATTGCATGAGCGAGATTTCCGTCATCTCAAACTTCGCGCCGCTCGCTCGGCGGTATCAGGCGCTTTTATGCGACGCCTGGGGCGTCATCCATAATGGCGTGTCCCTGTTCCCGGGCGTTGAAGACGCGCTCATCCGGTTTCGCGAGACATGCGGCCCAGTCATCATCCTCACCAACGCGCCGCGGCCTTCCAACATCATTCCGGCGCAGCTTGATCGGCTCGGTCTGTCGCGCGCCGCCTATGACGCGGTGGTCACCTCGGGCGACGCCACGCGCGCCGCGATAACGGAGTTTCTCCCGGCGCCGGCGTTCCGCATTGGCCCGTCAAAAGACGATCCGTTGTTTGAGGGCATGAAAATTGATTTCAGGCCGCTCGAAGAGGCGTCGTTTATCATCTGCACGGGGATGGAAAACGATCAGACAGAAACGCCGGAGGCCTATCGCGGTCTTCTGCAAAAAGCGGCCGGTCGCGGCTTGCCAATGATCTGCGCCAATCCGGATATCGTGGTGAATTGGGGCGGGCGTATGATCTGGTGCGCAGGCGCGCTTGCGGAAATTTACAAGGAGCTTGGCGGCGACGTAATTTACGGTGGAAAGCCGCATGGTCCGATCTATGATCTGGCGATCGCCGAGATCGACAAGCGCCGGGGCAAGACTGGCAAAGCGCATATTCTTGCGGTGGGGGATGGACTTAAAACCGATATTCAAGGCGCCAACAATCAGGGCGTTGATGCAGTGTTTATCGCTGGGGCTGGCGGCGTTCATGAAGGCGCCAGTGACGCAGCGGCGATTGCTGACCTCATGGCGCGTGAAGGCGTGCGGGTGGTTGCGGCGGCGGAGGCCCTGAAATGGTGACCGGAAAACCAATTATGGCGGCGCTTGGTAACTTTGACGGCGTTCATCTGGGGCACCAGCATTTATTGAAAGAAACGACGCATTTCGCCAGCGAACATGAAGCTGCGCCTGGGGTCGTCTTGTTCGACCCGCACCCGCGCCGCTATTTCCGGCCTGGGGACCCGCCTTTCCTGCTCACCATCCCGGCTCAGCGTGACGCGCTCCTGCGTGCGGCGGGCGCCGAGGTCATCCACGCCTTGACGTTCGATAAGATGTTGGCGTCCATGAGCCCCGCTGAATTTGTCAATGATGTCCTGAAAAGCCGGCTGGGAATCGCTGGCGTCGTCACTGGTATGGATTTTCGCTTTGGCGCCGGCCGGGCGGGCGACAGCGCCGCGCTGCAGTCGTTATGCGCCGCCGCGGGGCTTTCGGTGCAACTTGTCGATGTGCTTTCAGATGATGCGCAGGCGGATAAATTCGGCTCCAGCGCGGTGCGCGAGGCGCTGCGCGAAGGGGCGGTCAGGCGGGCGGCGTCAATGCTGGGCCGGCCATGGTCAGTGATCGGCGTGGTTCGCGAAGGTCGCAAGGTCGGACGCACAATCGGCTTTCCAACCGCCAATATGGTGTTGGGCGACCTGATTGAGCCGCGCAAAGGGGTGTATGCGACCAAGGTCCGTAACGAAGGCCGGACCTACAATGCGGTTTCCAATTTTGGCCGGCGGCCAACGGTCGGCTCCGATGCGCCTCTTCTTGAAACCTATCTGTTCGACTTTGAGGGTGACCTCTATGGCGCTGAGATTGACGTCGCCTTCGTTGAATTCCTGCGCGACGAGAAGAAATTTGACGGGTTGGAGCCTTTGAAGGCGCAGATTGCCGAGGATTGCGAGCGGGCGCGCGCCCTGCTTGGTTAATGCGGGATCGCGCATTCGTGTGGCGGTCTCTCAGCGGCCTGCCTCATTCTCGTCAAGATTGGCCTCGAAAATCGTCTGAAGTGAAGCCCTGCTCCCAGATGGGCAGGCATTGCCGGAGGCGTTGTATGAAGCCCATTTTCCCGCTCTCTAAGACCAGTCGAAGGCTTGGTTTCGCCGTAGCAACAGCGGCGCTTGCTTTCGGCGTCAGCGCGCCGGCTCAGGCGGGCGGCGGCTATATCAGCGCCGGCTATCACGGCGGTTACTATGGCGGCGGATATTACGCTGCTGGATATCGCTATCGTCATCGCGGCTATCATCGCTACCACCGGCGTCATCGCCATGGCGGCGCCGGCAAGGGCGCGGCGATTGCATTGGGCGTGATTGGCGGCGCCATTATTCTCAATGAACTTGCGGAAGACCGCGCGCGCGACCGCTATGCGCGGGACCGGTATTATCAGGATCGATACTACGAAAACCGCTATCGGGCTCGCGACTACGATTATGATCGCGGCTATCGAGACGGACAGTATGACGCCCGGCGCGACAGCGAACGCTATGAAGATGACGCCTATTATCGCAATGACGACCGCGCCAATGACGATGGCGTCTATGATGACAGCGGTCTGGCGGGCGGTCCGGGCGAGGCGCGGGAAACGCCGTGGGCGGGACCGCAACCAATATCGGCGGGAGCTGCGTTCCAGACCTGTCTCGATCACGCGCGAAACGCTCTTGGCGAGCGTGGCTTTGTGATCTCTGCGCCCTACCGGCCGGAGACAATCGAGGATCGCGGAGAGGCGCTTTTGATGACCGCGACGGTCAGGGCGCGGCGTGGCGGCGAAAGCTGGGCGCGCGCCATGTCTTGCGAAGCGAACGAGACCCGGGTCTACCGGATGGAGCTTATTTAGACCGCGCTTCCGCCGACGCAGGACCTCCTTGTCGAAAAGGCGCGCCTTGAAGGGCGCGTTTTTTTGTGGCCTGGCCCCCGTGACGGGCCCATTCTTGCCTGTTATGAGTGCGCCATAATGCAAAAGCGTGTTCTCATCCTCGCCCGGTTGGCGCGAATTATCAGCCCGGCTCGGCGCCGTTAGGCCCTTCGAAGGCTTGACAAAGGCGCCCGGGACCGGGCCTTGCTGCACCCTGAAGGATCACCATCAAGCTTAAAGAGAGTTGACGATGCGGTCCTTCAATATCTTCGTCAGCGCCGTGCCCATGTGGATATGGCCATTGGCGTAAGGCGGTCCGTCATGCAGCACATATTTCGGGCGGTCTTTGGCGTCTTCGCGCAGACGGTCATAGAGTCCGATCTCACGCCAGCGCGCCAGCCATTGCGGCTCGCGCTTTGGCAGGCCGGCCCGCATGGGAAAATCGGTTTCCGGCAGAAACAGCGTGTTTTTATAGTCGCGGCCCTCGTTTGAGACGCCTTTCGATGCATCCGGCATCGTCAACTCTCTTTAAGCTTGATGGTGATCC
>JBCBSY010000176.1:0-5049 GCA_039818925.1 Pseudomonadota bacterium
ACGAAAGGGGAAATGAGGGGTCATGAAATCGTATTCCGCCATGTTGGGCGCTGTTGCGCTCGGTTTTGCCGCTGTATCCGGCGCGCAGGCTCAAAACCAATTGGGGTCAGGACAGTCGTCTGTCGGTAATCCGACGACGATCGTGCAAAAGTTCAGCGTCCAGACCGTCGGGCCCGTGCTGAATGAACTCGGCATGCCCTGGCAGGTGAAACAGCTCGACAATGGCGCGCAGTATATTCACGCCGCCAGCGGATCGATGCAGTTTATTTTGTTCTTCACTGTGTGCACCGGATCGGATTGTTCAGGCATGCAGGCGATTACTTTTTTTGGCGATTCCAACGCCAATCCTCAGACGGTGCAAGCGTTTAACTCACGCTACCCGTTCGGCACGGCCGGACTGGACCAGAGCGGCACGGCCTATGTCAGTCGATACGATATTGCTGATTTCGGCATTCCGCGCGGGAATGTGGCCTCGTCCCTAATTAACTTTCTCCAGCTTGCGGAAATGTTCTCCAACGAACTCGCCAATGCGCATCAGACCGTCAGCCTTGATGGGTATGCGGATGATTTGTCTTCATCGCACCTCAATCGCAAGTCGCTTGGGCATTTTTCAGGTGTCGATGTAAGTCTCTCCAACCAGTCGAAACAGCACAGGGACGGTTTTGAGCAAGGTGCGGAAATGATCCGTCTGTTGCTGGATGATGAATCGGCGCCGCGCAACAAGATTCAAAACACGCTCGACTAAAACAAGCAAGCGTTGCAAACAAAGGGCGCGCGGCGGCGCGCCTTTTTTCGTGTCTGAATTGTTGCGAGATGGGGAGTGGTGGGCGCACCGGGTTTCGAACCTGGGACCTCTACCATGTCAAGGTAGCGCTCTACCCCTGAGCTATGCGCCCGAAGCGGCGGCGAGGCCGCGTCGAAGGGCACGCTCTCTAACGGGAAAAACGGGGTCGTGCAAGCCTTTGCCGCGGGTCTGCGGCTCAGGCGGCGACGACGCGTTCAACCTCGTGCACGAGGTCTTTCAGATGAAACGGTTTTGACAGCACTTTGGCGTCTTCGGGCGCCTGGTTGGCGGCGTTCAGGGCCACGGCGGCGAAGCCCGTGATAAACATGATCTTCATTTCCGGGTCGATTTCGCTGGCGCGCCGGGCCAATTCAATCCCGTCCATGACCGGCATCACAATATCGGTCAGCAACAGGTCAAACTCACGCAATTGCAGCTCGGTCAGCGCTTCATCACCTTGTGCGGCGTCGATCACCGAATGGCCCGCCCGCTCAAGCGCTTTTTTCAGAAAACTCCGCATGGAGTCGTCGTCTTCCGCCAACAAAATCGCCGCCATCTACGCTGACCCTCGCTTTTACCGCCGGTGATGACGGACTCATGTGTTTCATAAGGGGATTTGGAAAACGCATCCCCATCCTTCACCGACAATTACTGCAAAAAACGCTCCGCTTGATAGTTCGCTTAACCCTTTGGTCTTAACGAAGCTTGCAAGTTGACGCTAACATGCCGAAAGTCGTTTTGAATTCAAGCCTGAGCTTTTGATGATGCCAACGCCAACGGAACAGACGGGCTTCTTTACGCCCCGGCGCTCGATTGAGGTGCTGGCGCCGGCGGCGGCGCGCTCGCCGCTGGTGTTCGCTTCACCCCACTCAGGGCGTGATTATCCGGGCGAATTGCTGCGCAATTCACGCCTCGACCGGCATTCCCTGCGCCAGTCCGAGGATAGCTATGTGGACCTGCTTTTCGATGATGCGCCGCATTTTGGCGCGCCGCTTCTGCGGGCCCTGTTTCCGCGGGCGTTTGTGGATGTGAACCGCTCCCGTGATGAGCTGGACCCCCGGATGTTCGCGGATGATCTGCCGAAATCCGCCGACAGCCGGTCCAGCCGGGTCATCGCCGGGCTCGGCGTTATTCCCCGGATTGTCGCCGATGGGCAGGACATTTACGGGCGTAAACTCTATTATTTTGATGCGCGGCGGCGGCTTTCGGCCTGTTACGACCCGTATCATCAGAAATTGCGGGGGCTAATTGACGAGGCGCGCGGACGCTTTGGCTGTGCGATCCTGATTGACTGCCATTCCATGCCGTCAGCCGGCGGGGCGCCGTTCCGGGCAGGCGAGCCGCGGATTGATTTCGTCTTAGGGGACCGCTTTGGATCGTCCTGCGCCCCGTCCATCATACGTTTTGTTGAGGATACGCTCACCGGATTTGGCTATCAGGTGGCGCGCAATGCGCCTTATGCGGGGGGCTATGTGGCCTCGTCCTATGGCCGGCCACGCAGCGGCGTTCATGCGCTCCAGATCGAAATCAACCGCGCGCTCTATCTCGATGAGCGCCGGATCACCCGGACCGACGGGTTTGAAAATTTGCGGCGCAATATGACCACTCTGATCGAGCGGCTCACCGCGTTTGACGCCGACGATCTGCGCACGCCGCAAGCGGCGGAATAGCCCGGACGCTGGCGCAAGAGCTTTCAGGTTGTAGCCGAAAAACCCCAAAAAAAACCGCGGCCGAAGCCGCGGTAAAGTTGTTAGGGAGGAAACGCCCAATAAATGGGCAGCAGCGCCAGAGCGCCGCAAGGAAACTATAAGCACGGAATTTTTGCGCCGCAACAAAATATTGCACCGCAGCATAGGAATGCTTTGCTTGAGACGGATCCTCCAATTGCCTGCAGAATATTGCCAATGCTGGTTTCGCATCTGCTTGCCGCGGCTTGCGCACGGCATTGTCAAATTTGTATTGGCGCCTTAGGCCAGCCGATCCAGAAGCTCGCTGGTTTGCCGCCGGCGCCCAGCAGACAGGTCCTTTCATGAGCCAGGAAAATACGTCCGCCGCTGAAGAAAAAGTGGCAAAGAAGAAAAGCGCGCTGCGCCGACTCGGCTCCGGTGTTGGCCGGCTGACAAGGGCGAAAAAGAAATTCGACATGCCCAAAGGAGAGCAGGGCTTGAAAGTGGTGATCGCGACCGACGCCTGGAAGCCGCAGCTCAATGGCGTTGTCAGAACGCTGGATACGCTCGGCAAGATCCTCACCGATTTCGGCAATGAGGTGCTTTACATCACACCGAACGAGTTCCGTTCGGTGCCGCTGCCGTCTTATCCGGAAATCCGGCTTTCGCTGATGCCGAACCGTAAAGTCGCGAAGATGATTAACGAGTTTCAGCCCGACGCCATTCATATCGCCACGGAAGGGCCGATCGGACGCGCCGCGCGCCGTTTCTGCAAACGGCGCGGCTATCCCTTCACAACGAGTTTTCACACCCGCTTTGCTGAATATGCAAATGAGCGCTGGAAAGTGCCGACCAGCTGGGGCTACGGCATTTTAAAAGACTTCCACAAGGACGGCGAGACCATGATGGTGGCGACGCCGGGCCTGGTGGAAGAACTGACCGAGCGTGGCTTTTCGAATATGAAGCTGTGGGCGCGGGGGGTGGATCTCGAACAGTTTGTCCCCGGCGACCGCAGTTTCCTCGATCATCACAAGCGCCCGGTTTTTCTTTATGTGGGCCGTCTCGCGGTGGAGAAGAGCATCGAAGATTTTCTCGAAACCAACCTGCCCGGAACAAAAGTCATCGTCGGCGACGGCCCGCAACGCGAAGAGCTTGAAGTGAAATATAAGGACGCCGTTTTTACTGGCCCGAAATACGGCGACGAGCTGACGCAGTATTATCAGGCTGCGGATGTTTTCGTCTTTCCCTCACGCACCGACACCTTCGGGCTGGTAAATGTTGAAGCGTTGGCCTGCGGCGTGCCGGTGGCCGCTTATCCCGTGCGCGGCCCGCTTGAGATATTGGATGGCGCGCCTGCCGGATGCGGGTCGATGGACGAGGACCTCCAAAAAGCGTGTCTCACGGCGTATGAGAATCGCGAACCGGAGGCCTGCCGCAAATGGGCGGAGAATTTTTCATGGGAGGCGGCGTCGCGGCAATTCATCGCCAATCTCGAAACGCCCGGCTTTGACGAAGAGTTCTGGCTGCGCTCGGCCAAGATGATCGACTAATAGTCAATGCCTATATTATTCAGTACACGACCTTGACGCTATGGCTATCGTTACTTTGGCAGACGCTGCCTGCTTATCACAAAAACTGAGATGAGGGTTCCTAAGACTGGCTTTTTCTATATGCTTAAGTTGTGCTTGGTGGAGGGGATCATGAGAACAACAATCGCCACTATTTTGCTTATGGTGGTCGGCCAACTTGGCCAGGCTCTTGCGCAAGGAACGAATAGCGCAGAGCAGGAAAACCTTGACCCCTCCAATTATTGTCATGGACCCAATCTGTCGATTGGATTGAGCAATGCATGGGGCAAACGAGAAATCGAGTTGGCGAGGGGAGTTCAGGAGAATCCGTATTTTTCGTCAGCAGAGTTTTGGCGAACGAACACAAGCATAGTAGAAATTCCCGGAAAATTCAGAGTGAAACCAACGGACTCATGTGAACGAATTTTGGTCAACACCTCCCCGATGCTTCGTTTGCCTCCTGGTTTGCCTGGATATGAAAGGCCAGACCCTTTTGAAGGGCGGGCTAGTCAATTTGCAGGTGAGTTCAAGTATGGGGAATCTTTCGACGTGTGTGCTGCTGCGAGTAGAGGTTTTTCTCTTGATTTGCACACGCGCGGCGCAGATTTTTCTTTTTCGGTTGATCCATGCACTGAGGTCGAGGTTCAATGTAAGGCTGAGGCCGATGATGTGTCGGAATGTCGGATAAAAAATGTGCTGAATATAGAGCCGCCTGTACGTAGAGTCGAATTGAGCAATGAGACGACATCAAGAAATGTGAATCCGCCGTTTCGAATTAAGGTGGCGCAGGATGGATCTGAAATATATGGCGTCAACGAGAGTTATACGAAAGAAATATACGTTGAACTTAGCGCCTCCGTGGCTTCAAGTATTGGCGCGTCCAGCGGGTTTTTGGAATCGTCCGTCACAGCAGAAGTTGAAACTCGCACGGGGATCAAGTTCGGTCGAACCTATACAGATGTTCAATCTGTAGAAGCAACAGGACTCAAGTCCGATGGTTCGGGTGGGTGCCGAGATTGGGATATCTACT